>NZ_JBFUAZ010000145.1:0-8032 GCF_056406035.1 Polaromonas sp. P1_E1_2
GGCCTGAAGGACGGCAGCTTCTCGATCTGGAAAGGCCCGATCACCGACAACACCGGCAAGGAGCTGCTGGCCAAGGATGTGGTGGCAGACGACAAATTTCTCGGCGGCCTGAAGACGTATGTCAAGGGTGTCGAAGGCAAGGTTCCCGGCAACTGAGGATAATGGACGCAGCGCCGTGCCCGGGGCAACAGTTCCTGGGCCGGAGCGCTCGCAACGTAGTTTCAAAGCTGCCTTCGGGCAGCTTTTTTTGTTTCTGGAGTTGAGATGACGCCCGCACCATTCAAGGTAAAACCCGTGTCCGCAGACCGCCTGCCCGCGCTGTTAAAGCGCATGCCCAAGGCCGAGCTGCACATGCACATCGAGGGCTCGCTTGAGCCGGAACTGATCTTTGCACTGGCCCGCCGCAACGGCGTGAGCATTCCCTACGCCAGTGTTGAAGAACTCCGCAGCGCTTATGCTTTCACCAACCTGCAGAGTTTTCTCGACATCTACTATGCAGGCGCCAGTGTGCTCCTCACCGAGCAGGATTTTTACGACATGGCCCAGGCCTACTTGCGCCGGGCCGCTGCTGATAACGTCGTGCACACCGAAATGTTTTTTGACCCGCAAACGCACACGGCACGCGGCGTCAGCATGGAAACGGTCATCAACGGCCTGCACCGTGCCTGTGTGGACGCGCAGGCCGGGCTGGGCATCAGCGCCTCGCTGATCCTGTGCTTTYTGCGCCAYCTSAGTGAGGAAGACGCRTTTGAAACGCTGGAGCAGGCCTTGCCCTTCCGTGACAAATTCATTGGCATCGGGCTTGACTCAGGCGAGGTCGGCAACCCGCCCGAGAAGTTTGCCCGCGTGTTTGCGCGCTGCCGTGAGCTGGGTTTTCACCTGGTGGCCCACGCCGGCGAGGAAGGCCCGCCCGAATACGTCTGGACGGCGCTTGACGTGCTCAAGGTGGAGCGTGTAGACCACGGCGTGCGTTCCAGCCGTGATGCATCGCTGATGCAGCGCCTGACGCAAGACCGCATTCCGCTCACGGTCTGCCCGCTCTCCAACCTCAAGCTCTGTGTGTTCCCGGACCTTGCCAGCCACAACCTGCGTGAGCTGCTTGATGCCGGGCTGGTAGCCACGGTCAATTCAGACGACCCGGCCTATTTCGGCGGCTACATGAATGACAATTTCACGCAGACTTTTGCCGCGACGGGACTGAATGCACAGCACGCTTACGTGCTGGCACGCAACAGCTTTGAGGCGAGCTTCATCGACGCTTCGGCGAAGGCGCATTATGTGGACCGCCTTAACGAAAGCTTCGAAGCCTTCAACTGAGTGCCGCGCACCGGTTTCGGCGCACCGGCCGCAAGCAGCGGCAGCGCCACCAACGCGCACAGGCCGGCCACACCCCAAACCATGGCCCAGCCTTGCCAGGCCAGCAGGTAAGGAAGGCTCAAGGGCGTGACAAAACACACCGCGAACACGCTGGTGTTGGCCATGCCCAGGGCGGTGCCGGCACGCCGCGCGCCGGCCAGCGTCGCGAGTTCGGTAAAGGCCACGCCGTGCCAGGCCGATACGCATATCCCGCAGGCCGCCAGTAGCGCCAGCAACGCGATGCCCATGGCGGCCGGCACCACGGGCCGCATCCCCGCCCAGGTCACCAGCGCCGCGAGCGCGCCGAACAATGCAATGCTCAACACGGTGCAGGTGCGTAAATAGGCGCGGCGGTTCTGGTGCCTGTCGGTCCAGTGGCCGCTCCAGACGCGCATGCCCATCGCGCCGACCTGCACGCTGACCATGGCGGTGGTGATCGCGGCCACGCCCCAGTGCGCGAAGTCATGCAGGAACACCGTGCCAAAGGACAGCACCGCGAACTGCGGCGCGCACAGAATGCCTATGCCCGCCACGATGCGCCAGACACGTGGGTCGCGCAGCGGGCCGCCGGTAGCATCATCCGCTCCGGGTACCGAGGCGATGGTCTGCTGTGCGGCAGCGGGAGGCGGCTCATGCAGCCATAGCCAGGCGAGGGCGGCCGTGGCCGCACACAGCAGCGCCAGCAAGCCGTAGATCACCGCGAAGCCCGCATGCAGCGCCAGCCCCGGAAGCAGCAGCGCGCCTATGCCGCCGCCCAGCGGCACGGCGGTTTGGCGGATGCTCATTGCCAGGCCGCGCTCGCCGCTCTGGAACCACGACATGATGGCGCGCCCGCTTGCGCCGTTGACGCTGCCGCCCAAAAGGCCCACCAGCAAGAGGCCGGCAGCCAGCAGTGGCAGGCSTGGTATGTGGCCGGGTGTGGGCGCCGCGAACAGTGCCATCGCCGCCAGCGCCGCCGCCGTCGCGCTCAGGCCCAGCAGCAGTACGGGCCGGTCGCCCCAGCGGTCGGCCAAGAGGCCCCAGGGCAGTTCGCTGACCGCGATGCCCAGGCCCATGAGGCCCAGCACCAGGCCCAGCGAGGTGTTGTCGAGCTGGTAGCCCGAACGCATGAAGATGGCGGTCATGGGCAGGCCGCTGAAAGCCACTGAAAAGCTGGCGTTGGCGGCTACGCCGACGCCCAACACCTTCCAGCGATGCAGCGGGCCGGGAAGGGGATGTGGGGAGCTGGGCATGGAGGGGTTTCCTAGGCGTGGAGGATGAAAAAACGAGAAAAAACGAGAAGACGGAGCCAGTGTAGAAAGTTAGAATCATTCTGAAAATCAGAAAATATTGGATGAATAGTTCCAATAAAAAGGATGATTAGATGACCCAGCCCCTGTTTGACCCCGACGTGTTGCGCACCTTTGCCACCGGCATGGCACTGGGCAGCTATGCCAAGGCCGCCGACCGGCTGGGACGCTCAACGTCCGCCGTGAGCGCACAGCTCAAGAAGCTTGAAGCGCAGGCCGACACGCCGCTGTTCCGCAAGGCCGGCCGCGGTCTGGCGCTGACCGACGCGGGCGAAACCCTGCTGGCCTACGCGCATCGCCTCCTGGACCTCAACKAGGAAGCCGCGGCGGCCCTGCGCGGCGCGGATCTGCAGGGCTGGGTGCGCCTGGGCCTGCAGGAAGATTTCGGCGAGACCTTGCTGCCCGGCGTGCTGGGCCGCTTCGCGCGCGCCCATCCCAAGGTCCGCATCGAAGCCTGCATGACGCGCTGCGCCGAACTGCGCGAACGGCTGGCCTTGCGCCAGCTGGACTTGGCCCTGGTATGGGACGCCGGCGAGCCCTCATCATTGCCGCATGGCGAGACGCTGCTGAACCTGCCCTTGCAATGGCTGGGCACCGCCGCGCAAGGTGAGGACCTTCCCGCCTGGGCCCGCGCGCTTCAAGCCAACGGCCAGAGCGGTGCCTGGCGCGGCGAGGCCTTGCCGCTGGTGCTGCTCGATGCGCCATGCCCGCTGCGCGACATCGCCACCGGCGCGCTGGAGCAGGCCGGCATTCCGTGGCGGCATGCTTTCACCAGCGCCAGCCTGGCGGCGCTCTGGGCCGCGGCTGCCGCCGGCCTGGGGCTCACGCTGCGCACTTCCCTCGGCTTGCCTGCCACCTTGCACGCGCTGGCGCCGGCGGCGCACGGGCTGCCCAGGCTGCCGCGCATCACGCTGTCGCTGTACCGCGCGATGGCCGAGCCCGAAGCGCCGGTGGCGCAGCTCGCGGCGCTGCTGCGGCAAGCGGTGCAGCAGCAGCCGGTGGCGCCGTCCGCGCCGCGGGCAAAGCGCGTGGCCGCTGTTCGCCGCTGAGGGTGCCGGCCCAGTCTTGCGCGGGGGTTATTCGGTGGGTACCTGGCTGGGCATAGGCGCAAACGTATGATCCCCACTGAACCATCAAGCAAGGATCCCGGCATGGCCGTAACGCCGAAGCAACACCAAGAGCCATCTCCCGCGCCGCACAGCCCCTGGCCCATTGCACTGGCTGGGTTGGTGGCACTGGCCGTAGCCATGGGTCTCGGGCGCTTTGCCTTCACGCCGCTGCTGCCGATGATGCTCAACGATGGCGTGGTCGATTTGCCGACGGCCAGCTGGCTGGCCAGCGCCAACTACTTCGGCTACATGCTGGGTGCGATTCTTTGCACGCTGCAGCCCTGGCTGTGGGCGCGCTTCAAGTGGCTGCCGCACCTGGCGTATTCGTCCCTGGTGCGCGCCGGACTGATTGCCACGGGCGTGCTGACGTTGGCCATGGGCTGGCATTTTCCGGCTGCATGGCCGCTGCTTCGCTTTGCCGCGGGCGTGACCAGTGCGGTGGTGTTTGTGTTTACTTCGGGCTGGTGCCTCTCGCAGCTGGCCAAGCGTGGCGTGCCCGCGATGGGCGGCATCATCTACGTCGGGCCGGGCGCCGGCATTTTGGTGAGTGGCCTGTTTGCCACTGGCATGGTCGCCTGGCACTGGACGGCCGCCAAGGGCTGGATGATTTTCGGCGTGCTGGCGTTTGCGCTGACAGCCTCGGTGTGGCGTGTCTTGCGCGGCGGCGATGAACGCTTGATTGCACTGGCGCCGCGCGCTGCTGCCCGGCCGGGTGATGCGCCGCAGCACCACGGCAATGCCGAGATGACCCTGCTCACGCTGGCCTATGGCCTGGCCGGTTTTGGCTACATCATTACCGCCACTTTTTTGCCGGTGATTGCGCGTGCGGCCCTGCCGGGATCAGCCTGGCTGGACATGTTCTGGCCCATTTTCGGCCTGGGCGTCATGATAGGTGCGCTGCTGGCCACACGCCTGCCGCCGGGCAAGGATTTCCGCCTGCTGCTGGCCGGCTGCTACTTTTTGCAGGCGCTGGGCATTGGGGCCAGCCTCTGGAGCCCCAGCCTCGCCGGTTTTGCGCTGGGCAGCCTGATGCTGGGCATCCCGTTTACCGCCATCACCTTTTTTGCGATGCAGGAAGTGCGGCGCCTCAAACCCGCCACGGCCGCCAGTTTCATGGGCCTTCTGACAGCCACATACGGTGTCGGCCAGATCCTCGGCCCGCCGCTGGTGGCCGTGCTGCTCCGGCGTACACCCAACGCGGGTGCGGGTTTCACGATGTCGCTGGAAATTGCGGCGGCCTCGCTGATGGTGGGCGCTGTGGTGTATGGGTGGATGGCGAAGGCTTATCCGGTACTGCCGGCTTTACCGTCTGGCGGCGTAGCGGCGCAGAAGTAAGCGCTTCGCTCATCAGTTAGGACCGGGCTGTTGCACCAGCGCCATGGCAAACTTGCCGCCGCCCACCGACCAGTCCGAATAGTCGTTTTCATGCATGAAGATGAAAACGTCATCGGCGGCAACACCGGCGTTGGTCTTTAAATTGCGCGCGATGGCCGCATAGAGTGCGCGCTTCATCGCATCGCTGCGGCCGCGCCGCATCGTGATCTCGACGACCACCGGCTGCTCTGAACGTGCCATGCCGTTGAAGCTTCGGTTGAAGAAGAACTGCTGCGCATCGTAGCTGCTGACCGAATTAAAAAGCTCGTCTTCAGGCATGCCAATGCTGTCGACCAGCGCCTGGTGAATCCCGTCGACGATGCCTTGCCGTTGCTGGGGGCTGGTGCTGTGGTGGACGCTGGTGCGGACAAAAGGCATGTGATTTTTCCTCAATTTAAATAGATGGCGGTGAATTGAAGTTTTCACCGAGGTGTCTCGAATTCTGGCAATCAATGACCGTCAGGAAAAGCGATTTGTTCGCAAGTCATATGTGCCATAAACTCACATAATGATGAAGCGCCGTCTCCCACCTTTGAATGCCCTGCGTGCCTTTGAAGCCGCTGCCCGGCTGGGCCGCATGACGGCTGCGGCCGAGGAGTTGTCGGTGACCCCCGGGGCCATCAGCCGGCAGGTGCGCCAGCTGGAGCAGTCCCTGGGCGTGCCGCTCTTCGAGGGTGCCAAAAACAAGCCACAACTGACCACTGCCGGCGCTGGGCTGTGGCCGGCGCTTGCCGCTGCGCTGGACCAGATGGAAGCCGCAGTGCGTGAAGTGCGCAGCAGCGAGGCCGGAACGCTGGACGTCTCCTGCTTCAGCACCTTTACCGTCAAGTGGCTGATTCCGCGTCTTTTTGATTTCAATGCGCGCCATCCCGATATCGACGTCCGGCTCAGCGCCGCCGAGCGTGTGACTGGTGTGGACCGTGACCGCTACGACCTCGTCATCACGGTAGACGGGCGGGGCAGCGAAAAGTCCGCCACGCTGCTGCCGCTGTTTGTGGAGCGCCTGGGCCCTGTCATGGCGCCTGGCCTCGCCAATCGGGCGAACGTGCGCGAAGCGATCGACCTGGCCCGCTTGCCGCTGCTGCACACCCAGACGCGGCGGGATGCCTGGCAGATGTGGTGCGAGTCGCGCGGCCTTGCCCTCCCCATTCAGGACGGTCCGGAGTTTGAGCACTACTACTTCACGCTAGAGGCGGCCGTGGCCGGCTTGGGCGTGGCGATAGCGCCCTGGCACCTGGTGATGGACGACGTGCGCGCCGGCCGCCTGGTGGCGCCGCTGGGCTTTGGCGAAAGCGCCTACCAGTACGTGGCCCGGCGGCGCGAAGAGGCCGATGCGAAGCTCGACACCTTTTGCGGCTGGCTGGAGCAGCAGGCGCATGAGATGCCTGTGCCTTGAGCGGCCCTGATCTGCCCGCAAATCCCCTGAAAACCCGCCATCGGCCCTGAACCGTTAAAATCAGGGCTTGCGTGCTGCCTCGGCGCGCCGGCATTTGCTTTGTTTCCGGGGCCATGTAGAGGACTACCATGTATAAAAACCTCGCGACCCCCGGTCTTTCGGCTTGTGTGGGCGCCTGTTTTTCCTGCTTTATTTCTCCCGCTCCCTCCTGTGTTTCGCCCCTGCTGCTGCCTGTGGCGGGCTGCGGCTGTGGCCGCGCGAAAGCCGCGCCATGAGCTACCAGGTCAAGGAAATTTTCTACACACTGCAAGGCGAGGGCGCCAATGCCGGACGGCCTGCGGTGTTCTGCCGTTTTGCGGGCTGCAACCTGTGGACGGGCCGCGAGCAGGACCGCGCCACGGCGGTCTGCCAGTTTTGCGACACCGATTTTGTCGGCACCAACGGCACGCTGGGCGGCAAGTTTGCCGATGCCGATGCGCTGGCGCAAAAAATTGAAGCACAGTGGCCTGTCGGCGATAGCGCCCACCGCTTTGTGGTGATGACAGGCGGCGAGCCCTTGCTGCAGGTCGATGCCGAACTGATCGCCGCGTTGCATGCGCGCGGCTTCCAGATTGCGGTGGAAACCAACGGCACCATTGCCGCGCCCCAGGGCATTGACTGGATCTGCGTGAGTCCCAAGGCCGGCGCACCTTGGGTGCAACGCGCGGGCCAGGAGCTCAAGGTCGTCTGGCCACAGCCAAGTTTCGACCTGGCCGAACTTGAGGCTGCCGACTTCACGCACCGTTACCTGCAGCCTATGGACAACCTGCAGCGGCAGCAGAACACCGAAACCTGCATCCAGCTGTGCATGGCACGCCCGGCCTGGCGCCTGAGCCTGCAGACCCACAAAATCACGGGCATCCGATGAAACAGCTCCCTAAGCCAGAACCCATGCGCTGCGAGATCAGCCAGACTTTCTACTTTGACGCGGCGCACACCTTGAAGCGCGTCATCGAGGCCGACAGTAGCAAGCGCGTGCACGGCCATACCTACAACGCCGAAGTTTTCCTGGCCGGCGTGCCTGACCCGGTAACCGGCATGGTGATGGACCTCGGCCTGGTGCGGCGCGAGATCGAGGTGCTGCGCGAAGAATTGGACCACCACCTGCTCGACGACGTGAAAGATCTGGGCCCGCCTACACTCGAAAATCTGTGCCAGTTCATCTTCCGCAAGCTGGACGCACGTCTGCCGGGCTTGACTTCGGTACGTGTCTGGCGCGCTTCGCTGGGCGACGGCTGCCGCGTGAGCCGCTGAACCCGGCCGTCCGGCTGGCAGCAAGCTCAAAAAGCCTGATAAGCCCTATAGGCCTTATCGGGTTCTGAGTATTCAGCCCGCCGGTGACTGGGTTAATCTTGCAGCCATGAAAGCCTATCGCGCCGCCCTCCTGTACTTTGCCGCGCCTGCGCAGGCCGTTTATGAGGCTGATGGCCTGCTGGTAACCGGGCCCGATGCCGAAGGCCGCCAGGTGG
>NZ_JBFUAZ010000146.1:0-7986 GCF_056406035.1 Polaromonas sp. P1_E1_2
GCCCTCCTCCATCGAATTCCAGGTATCGGAACCCTTTTCACGCACAACAAAGGGTTCGCTGGCCAGGCGCGATAGCGGAATGCGCTTTTTGGCTGCCAGCGGATGGTTGGGCGCCGCCACAACAACATAAGGGTGCGGGGCGAAAGGTTCGCTCACTGTGTCCATATCCAGCGGCGGGCGCACCATGACGGCCAGATCCGTCAGGTTATCGGTCAGCTGGCTCAAGAGTTCCTCGCGATTGCAGACGCCGAAGTCCAGCGTCACGCCCGAGTGGCGCCGTGCGAACTCGACGAGCAGGCGCGGAAAAAAATAATCGCCGGCGCTGATCACCGCAACATTCAGCTTGCCGCCGGAGATGCCCTTGAACTGCGCCATGGCTTCTTCCACCTCCTTGAACTGCTGGATGATGATCCGGCTGGAGTGAAGCATCTCAATGCCCGCCGGCGTGAGATGAATTTTTTTTCCGAGCTGCTCAAACAGTGGAAGGCCTGCGTGGTCTTCCAGTTTGTTGACCTGGATGGACACCGCCGGCTGTGTCAAGTGCAGCTCTTCGGCGGCTCGCGAAAAGCTCAAGTTGCGGGCCACAGCCTCGAACACCTTAAGCTGGCGCAACGTCGCATTCTTCATCTCGGCCCCTTTAATCCATAACTCATAAGTAATTCATGGTATCAAATGGGTTAGCAATGAATAATCATTCATTACAGGCCGGTCGACCTGGGCAAGCTTTCGCCCGTAGCTATTTCTGGTCCGCCCACCAGGACTCGCCGAACTGGCCTTGCAGCCAGCCGACAAAGCCGTTGACCTTGGCCGGCACCAATTGGGGCGAAGGATAAACAGCATGGATTTCCTGCGATGGCAGCACCCAGCCGCTCAGGAGGGGCACCAGAGTACCGCTGCGCACCGACTCATGCGCCACATACCGGGGCAAGGCAGCCACGCCCATACCGCCGCGCGCTGCCACCAGCAGCGCCGAGAGATTGTTCGAGCGCAGCGGCCCACTGACCGAGACCTGACGCGCTTGGCCTTCGGCTCCGTTGAAATGCCAGCGCGCATCGCCTTGCACCGTGCTGTAGATCAGCGCATCGTGCGTGACAAGATCCGCAGGATCGGCCGGCGCACCGCGCTTCTTGATGTAATCGGGCGAGGCCACGACCACCCACGGGTTGATACCCAGGTAACGCGCCCCTAACGTCGAGTCAGCGAGCGGCCCCATCCGGATCGCCACGTCAATGCCTTGCTCAACCAGGTTGACATAACGGTCTTCAAAGTTCAGCTCGATTTGCAATTTGGGGTGCATCTGCATGAAACGCATGACCAGCGGCACCAGCACGCGCCGTCCGAAAGCTACGGAGGTAGTGATTCGCAGGCCGCCCTGGACCTGCGACTGCAATAGCGCCGCCACCGTCTCGGCCTCTTCGACATGGTGCGCGATCAGCTTGCACTTGGCGTAATACAGTGCGCCGATCTCGGTGGGCGTCACGCCACGGGTCGAACGATGGAGCAGCCGTGAACCCAGCTGCTTTTCCAGTTGCACCACCAGCTTGGTGGCCGACGGCTGGCCCATACCCATATCGGCAGCAGCCTTGCTGAAAGAGCCGAGGTCAACCACGCGAATGAAAAGCCGGATGGCTTGAATGCGGTCCATGGCCGCAAGTAGACCACGGCGACATCGGCCAGGCAATCATTTATTCCAAATTGGAATAAGCGTAATGCACGGGATGGGGCTTCCCCGCAGCCATCAACGCCGCGACCATCCGTCMAACGATCAGCAACCCTCTAGGAGACTTCAATGGCAAAAATGAAGGCCGCCATGGCCGCCGTTCTGGTGATGGAAAAAGAAGGCATCACGCAAGCTTTTGGTGTGCCCGGCGCAGCCATCAACCCGTTTTACTCCGCACTGCGTGAGCGCCAGTCAATCACGCATATCCTGGCGCGGCACGTCGAGGCCGCATCGCACATGGCCGAAGGCTACACACGCGCCAAGGCCGGAAACATCGGGGTGTGCATAGGCACCAGCGGCCCAGCCGGTACCGACATGATCACCGGGCTGTACTCGGCAATTGCCGACAGCATCCCCATTTTGTGCATCACCGGGCAGGCGCCCCGTGCGCGCCTGTACAAGGAGGATTTCCAGGCAGTAGACATTGAATCCATCTCCAAGCCGGTCACTAAATGGAGCGTGACTGTGCGTGAGCCGGCCTTGGTGCCGCGTTCCTTCCAGCAGGCCTTTCACCTGATGCGCTCGGGACGACCCGGCCCGGTGCTGATCGACCTGCCTTTTGATGTGCAGATGGCCGAAATTGAATTCGACATTGACACCTATGAGCCGCTACCGGTCTACAAGCCGGCTGCAAGCCGCAAACAGATCGAAAAAGCACTCGACATGCTTGCTGCTTCCAGCAAGCCTTTGATCGTCGCCGGCGGCGGCATCATCAATGCCGACGCCTCCGATTTGTTGGTCGAGTTTGCCGAACTCACCGGTGTGCCGGTGATCCCCACGCTGATGGGCTGGGGCACCATTCCCGACGATCACCCCCTGATGGCCGGCATGTGCGGACTGCAAACCAGCCACCGCTACGGCAACGCCACCATGCTGGCCAGCGACTTCGTCATCGGCATCGGCAACCGCTGGGCCAACCGCCACACCGGTTCGCCCGAGGTGTATTGCAAAGGCCGCACCTTTGTGCACGTCGATATCGAGCCGACGCAGATTGGCCGGGTGTTCAATCCGGACTTTGGCATTGTCAGCGACGCCAAAGCCGCACTGGAACTGCTGGTGCAGGTCGCCCGCGAACGCAAGATGGCGAAGAGCCTGCCCGACTATGGCAACTGGGCCACCCGCTGTGCTGAGCGGAAAAAGCTCATGCACCGCAAGTCCCACTTTACCGAGACCCCCATCAAACCGATGCGCGTGTATGAAGAAATGAACAAGGTGTTCCCGCGCGACACCATTTACGTGACAACCATTGGCCTGAGCCAGATTGCCGGCGCGCAGTTTCTCAATGTGTACGGGCCACGCCAGTGGATCAACTGCGGCCAGGCGGGGCCGCTGGGTTGGACCATCCCCGCGGCCCTCGGTGTAGTGGCCGCCGACCCGACACGTACCGTTGTCGGGCTGTCCGGCGACTACGACTTTCAGTTCCTGATGGAAGAGCTGGCCGTGGGTGCGCAGTTCAACCTGCCTTATGTGCAGGTGCTGGTCAACAACAGCTATCTGGGCCTGATCCGCCAGGCCCAGCGAGGTTTTGAGATGGACTACTGCGTACAGCTTGCTTTCGAAAACCAGAACGTACCGGCAGGCGAAGGTGATCTGCGCAGTTACGGCGTGGATCACCAGGCTGTGGTGCAAGGCCTGGGCTGCAAGTCATTGCGCGTGACCGATCCTGAAAAGATCAATGACGCCATGGTCGAGGCGCAGGTGATGGCACGCAAATACCGGGTGCCGGTGGTTGTGGAAGTCATCCTCGAAAAGGTCACCAATATCGCCATGGGCACGGAGATCGACAAGGTCAACGAGTTCGAAGACATCGACTGCCGCCACCCCAAGGGCCGTGAAGGCCTGGAACTGGCCGGCTTGCTTGAGTAAGCCCCTAGCAACGGCCAACGCCCCACCAGCAAAGAAATCATGCCTAAATTTTCCGCCAATCTCAGCATGCTCTATACCGAGCATGCGTTCCTCGACCGCTTTGAACCGGCTGCGAAGGCCGGCTTCAAGGCGGTAGAGTTTCTTTTCCCCTACGCCTTCAGTGCCGCCGATATCAAGGCCAGGCTCAACAGCAACGGTCTGCAGCTGGTGCTGCACAATCTGCCCGCCGGCGACTGGGAGGCCGGCGAACGCGGCATTGCCTGTCACCCTGATCGTGTGGAGGAATTCCGTGCCGGTGTGACCCAAGCCATCACGTATGCCCAGGTGCTCGGTGTAGGTCAACTCAACTGCCTGGCCGGCAAAACACCAGTGGGTGCCAGTGATGCCGTTCTGCGCACGACTTTTGTCAATAACCTGCGCTATGCATCCATCGAACTGAAAAAGGCCGGCCTCAAATTACTGATCGAACCGATCAACACCTTTGACATTCCGGGCTTCTACCTGAACCGCACGGCTCAGGCACTGGACATTCTGGACGAGGTCGGTGCCAACAACGCCTTCGTGCAGTACGACATCTACCACGCGCAGCGCATGGAAGGCGAAGTGGCGGCGACGATACAAAAACATCTGGCACGCATCGCCCACATCCAGCTGGCCGACAACCCCGGCCGCAACGAGCCGGGCACCGGCGAGATCAACTACGCATTTTTGTTCACGCACCTGGACCGCCTTGGCTATGGCGGCTGGATAGGCTGCGAATACAAACCTGCCAGCACGACGGACGCAGGACTGGGCTGGCGCCAGCGCCTGACAAGCTGACCCGCACCATCTCACAAGGACTACGTTTACATGACCTCCAACGCCCTGAAAATCGGCTTCGTCGGCCTCGGCATCATGGGCGCTCCCATGGCCGGCCATCTGATCAAGGCTGGGCATCAGCTGTTTGTCCATACCCTCGGCAAGATGCCCGATGCAATTGCCAGTGGCAGCGCCACGCAATGCGTGAATTCCCGTGGCGTAGCTGAGCGCGCGGACATCATCTTCATCATGGTGCCCGATACCCCTGACGTGGAGGCTGCGCTGTTCAGCGAAGGCGGTATCGCAGCCGGTCTGAAGGGTTCGGCCGCAGACGCAGGTGAACGCAAGGTTGTCGTCGACATGAGCTCCATCTCGCCCATAGCCACCAAAACCTTTGCGCAGAAAATCAACACACTGGGCTGCGACTACCTTGACGCACCGGTTTCCGGCGGCGAAGTCGGTGCCAAAAATGCGACGCTGTCCATCATGGTCGGCGGCCCACAAGCCGTGTTTGAACGCATCAAGCCGCTGTTTGAATTGATGGGCAAGAACATCACGCTGGTTGGCGGTAACGGTGACGGCCAGACCGCCAAGGTGGCAAACCAGATCATCGTGGCGCTCAACATCGAAGCGGTGGCCGAGGCGCTGCTGTTTGCCGCCCGCGCCGGCGCTGACCCGGCGCGTGTACGCCAGGCCTTGATGGGCGGCTTCGCGTCATCGAAGATTCTGGAGGTGCATGGTGAACGCATGGTCAAGCGCACGTTTGACCCGGGTTTTCGCATCGAGCTTCACCAGAAGGACTTGAACCTGGCGCTCTCGACTGCGCGCCTGCTCGGCATCTCGCTGCCCAACACGGCCACCGCGCAGGAGCTGTTCAACTCCTGCGTCGCACACGGCGGCAAAACCTGGGACCACTCCGCAATGGTGCGCGCATTGGAGAAACTGGCCAACTTCGAGATTGGCCAGCAGGCCGGGTGATCGTTGCCGGAACGCGCGCACAAGCGTGGATCCGGCGTCTTTGCGTTGCGTCCGTTTGCACCGGGAGTTAACAGTCCCCAAAGTCGCACCGCACCGCTCATGCAGCCGGCATTGGGCCTGTTATTGGTCCAGCCGAAGAAAAAATCCCATGCGGCCGGATCGCATTCCGTGATGGAACTGCCGAAAAAACTCCAGCCTCCATTTCTCACCCCCACTTGTTCGGGATTGGCGTGCGCACGCAGGCGCGCCGGAAAGTCACTGCACTCTTACCCACCTGCGTGAACCGTACCCTTCGCGCCGGGCATTATTTATATATAACTCATAGATAATCATTTATATGAAATACTTTAACTATCATTAATCATTCATTCTTTCTACAGTTGTCTCAAGCCCGGTGCATCACGCATCGAAAAGTGCCCCCAGAGCATCCACCCATCAAAGGAGACCTCCATGCTCAACGCCTCGCTTGACAACACTGCCGCCGACCGGACCGATCAGACCCGCCACGCCTACAACGCCGCATTCGAAGAGCTCGGCTTGACCTGGCACTGGGATGCACCCACTTATGCCCGATTGCAGGCCCAAGGCCGCGATGCCGTGCGTACCTATCTGGAGACCGAGCAGGCGCATCTGCTGCGAGCCTACGAAGCAGATTTCCTGGTTGAGGCCATCGAAGCGGCCAAGGCCCGCTGCCATGCCAGCATGGTCGCCAGCCGGGCAAACCCGGCTCCTTATGCCGGCTGGTCCAGCCATTCACTCACGCCAGCCAATAGCCGGCCAAAAAACACCACGCCAGCACCCCGGTTCACGCCGAGTGCGCTGTACACGTGAAGGGCCGGAATGTCTAACCGTTGGCTACGTTTCAGGGAAGGCAATTCAACCGGCTTCGGAACTCTCGAGGGAGAGAACATCCGGGTTTGCCAGGGCGACATATTCTCCGGTGCGACACCCACGGACCGGGTGCTGCCGCTGACCAGCGTCGAGCTCTTGATGCCGGTACGGCCAAGCAAAGTCATCGCGATGTGGAACAACTTCCACGCCCTGGGTCAAAAACTCAACCTGGCTGTGCCAGCCGAGCCGCTCTACCTGATCAAGGCGCCGAACTCCTACCTGGATCCAAACGGAACCATCCTCAAGCCCCCATGCAATGGCAAAGTAGTTTTTGAAGGCGAACTGGGCATCGTGATCGGCAAAACATGCAAGCAGGTTCCCGAGCACGATGCGATGGATCATGTGTTCGGCTACACCTGCGCCAACGACGTAACGGTCGCCGACATACTGAACCGTGATGCCTCGTTTGCCCAGTGGGTACGCGCCAAGGGGCTGGATACCTTCTGCCCCTTCGGTCCCGTCGTGGCCACAGGTCTTGATCCAGACAAACTGGTAGTTAAAACCATCCTCAACGGCGAGATCCGCCAGGACTATCCCATCAGCGACATGCGCTTTTCAGTGAAGCAGCTGGTGAGCTTGATATCCCAGGACATGACACTCTATGCAGGCGATATCATCCTGTGCGGTACGTCAATCGGCGTGGGATCCATGAAACCGGGAAGCACGATCGAAGTGGAGATTGCCGGTATCGGCAGGCTCAGCAACCGATTCGAATAACGTTTTTTACCAGGAGTACGGGTGTGAAGATTGCGATCATTGGGGCCGGGGCCATCGGCGGTTATGTGGGTGTGAAATTGGCTTTGGCCGGTGAGGACGTGACCTTCATCGTACGGGGCGCCAACCTGGATGCTATTCGTAAAAAGGGCATGAAGCTGATCATGCACGATGGCACCGAACACGTTGCGGAAAATGTCAAGGCGACCAACAATTACACAGAAGCCGGCCCGCAGGATCTGGTGATCCTGGCCATGAAGGCACATCAGGTAGAGGCTGTAGCCAACGATCTTCCCAAGCTGTTTGGGCGTGACACCACAGTCGTCACCATGCAAAACGGCATCCCCTACTGGTACTTCCATAATCATGGTGGCCCGTTTGAAGGARGCCAGGTCCATAGCGTGGACCCCAGCGGTACGCTGTCAAAAATGATCCCTCCGCAGCGCGTCATCGGCTGTGTCGTCTACCCGGCCTCTGAACTTGTGGCGCCAGGTGTCGTGAAACATATCGAAGGCGACCGCTTTCCGGTCGGCGAGCTTGACGGCTCAATCAGCGAACGTGTCACGCGAATTTCAGAATGTTTTGGCAACGCGGGGTTCAAGGCGCCCGTTCTGGACAACATCCGATCGGAGATCTGGCTCAAGCTTTGGGGCAATCTCACTTTCAACCCCATCAGCAGCCTGGCCCATTCCACACTGGTGGACATCTGCCAGTATCCGCTGACGCGCGACCTGGCCGCCAACATGATGCGCGAGGCGCAGGAAGTCGCGCACAAGCTGGGCATCGAGTTTCGCGTCACGCTGGACAAGCGTATCGCCGGCGCTGAGAAAGTAGGCAAGCACAAAACATCCATGCTGCAGGACATCGAAGCCGGCCGAGCCCCGGAAATCGATGCCCTGGTGGGTTCAGTAGTCGAACTGGGACGTCTTACGCAAACACCAACGCCGCACATCGACACGGTATATGCCCTGGTCAAGCTGCTCGCAAAAACCATGGACGAAGAGCGCGGACAGGTGCGC
>NZ_JBFUAZ010000147.1:0-7964 GCF_056406035.1 Polaromonas sp. P1_E1_2
CTTCAAGGACAGTGCGGCTTACTAAAAGCAAAAAAAGGACAGCTGATGCCTCACCGCGACCTCCTTCCCATTCCGCTCTTGTTGCTGAGCCTGTTTCCGTTGGCGGTGCATGCCGATGAGCTTGACACCCTTCAGTTCAAGGCCGGGCAATCCGTCACGCACGACAGCAATGTCTTCCGGTTGTCCGATACAGCGAATGCCCAGGCATTGATAGGAACCACGGACCGCGCGGACACAGTTTCGGTGACGACAGCAGGTTTTAAGATAAACAAGCCTTTCGGGCTTCAGAGATTTGAGCTCGACGCTGGGGTCGAAGACCATCATTACAGCCGCTTTTCCAATCTTGATTTCACCGCGGTGAATTACGCCGCYGCCTGGCGCTGGAGTTTTACGCCGGCCTTGCATGGCAACCTGACCTCCGACCGGCGGGAATTTGTCGACAACACGGCCGACGTCCAGAACTCAGGTCAACTCAATCGCCGGACCAACCGCTCGACCGTGTTTGATGCGGAATACGAGCTCGATGGTGCGTGGCGGCTGGTTGGCGGACTTTTCGAACGCACCAGCACCAGCAGCCAGCCCTTCACCTTTGAAGGCGACTCRCGAATTCGGGGAGCCGAGGGCGGCGTACGCTATGTCTTCCCCTCGAACACTTCCATGGCTTATCGCTATAAGCGGGGCAACGGTGACTATCCGGGCCGGGTGCCGTCGCCAACGTTTGCGGGGAGCTTTACGGATACTGAGCATGAGGTTCGGCTGGACTGGGCGCCGACCGGAAAAACCACCCTGCGGGCGCGCTTGTCCCACCTCGACCGCGAGCACGATGGATTGGCTGCGCGGGATTTTTCGGGTTTTACCGGCCAGCTTGATGCGACCTGGAACATCACGGCAAAGACAAGCCTTGCCGGAGGCCTGGTGCGGGAACTGGGCAGCTATCAGACTTCTACAGCCAGCTATTACGAAGGCTATCGCTTCTTTATCGCGCCGACCTGGAAGCCCAGCGAGAAGACGGCCGTTCACCTGCGCTATGACCACGGCGCACGCGACTTCCGGGGGCCTTTGCCGGGCTTTGCCGCAACGGACCGCCACGACACCAGCAATCTGGTTTCCCTGGCACTTGAGTGGCAGGCGCTGCGTGCCCTCAAATTGATAGCTTCAGTGCAGCGCGACAGGCGCAAATCCACTGAGCCGGGTTTTGACTACACCAGCAATGCCTTTGGTCTTTCAGCACAAGCGAGCTTTTGATGGAATCCTTCAACCAACCCCGCTTTCAGGCGCCGGCGTGGCCCCAGCCTGCGGCGTCCTTTACAGACATTTTGCTTTCCGAAAAGGCGACAACAAGATGAAATTCATGATTCGTAACTTTCCTCCGGTCTTATTGGCCTTGCTTCTGGCGATGACGGTTCCCGCGTTCGCCCAGCCGGCCGCATCAAGTCAGTCTGCTGCAGTGACAGCTCCGGTTGCGCCCGTTGCACCGGCTGCTGCCGGTGCTGCGGCTGTGCCGACCAACCAGGACTATCGCCTGGGCGCCGGCGATTCCATTGGCGTGCAGGTGTACCAGAGTCCGGATCTCTCGGTCGACGCACGGGTATCTGAAAGYGGCGTGATCAGCTATCCCCTGATTGGCAGCGTTCAGCTGGGTGGCCTGACGATTGGAGAGGCCGAGAAGAAAATTGCAGATGCCTTGCGCACCGGCGGTTTCGTTAAGGTACCGCAGGTCAACATCGTCCTGCGGCAGGTACGGGGCAATCAGGTCGCCGTGCTGGGGCAGGTAAGCCGCCCGGGCCGTTTCCCCCTGGAAACATTCAACACCCGTGTCAGCGACATGCTGGCTGCTGCCGGCGGTGTGACCCCTACGGGTGACGATGTACTGATCCTGACCGGCCAGCGTGAGGGTAAGCCGTTTCGGAAAGTGATTGATATTCCGGCACTCTTTCTGAACGAGAAATCAGATGAAGACATTGTGCTGGCGGGCGGAGACACGCTGTATGTCAACAAGGCGCCGATGTTTTATATCTACGGCGAGGCACAGCGCCCCGGACCGTACCGCATCGAGCGGGGCATGACCGTGATGCAGGCGCTTGCCCAGGGCGGCGGACCCACGGTGCGCGGCAGTGAAAACCGGCTGCGCCTGCATCGCCGCGACGCGGCGGGGAAGGTCGTGGAAACAACCCCCCGGCTCACCGACCCCGTTCGCGCCGAGGATGTGATCTATGTTCGTGAAAGCCTCTTTTAAATCATGACACTCCATCAATTCCTGCTGATCCTGCGGGCCCGTTATCGGGTTGTTGTGCTCGTCATGCTGGTGGCCATATTGGCCGCGCTGGCCGTTAGCCTCGCGCTTCCCCGCAAGTACACCGCCCAGGCCGCCGTACTGGTTGACGTGCGTTCACCTGATCCGGTTGCCGGCGGCGCGGCCTTGCCCGGCCTGGTCGCACCCAGCTACATGGCGACACAGGTGGACATCATCGGCGGTGACCGTGTGGCCCAGCGCGTGGTGAAAATGCTCAAGCTGGATGAAGATCCGCGCACCAAAGCCCGTTGGCTTGAGGCCACCGATGGACGCGGGTCGCTGGAGAGCTGGCTGGCTGAGTCCCTGCAGAAGGGACTGGATGTACGGCCCGCGCGCGAAAGCAACGTGATCAACATCACCTACAAGGGCAGCGATCCGGATGTCGCCGCCACTACGGCCAATACTTTTGCCCAGGCCTATCTCGATACCAATCTGTCGCTAAAGACGGAACCTGCCAAGATCTACGCCGAATGGTTTGATGATCAGACCAAGGCATCTCGCGCGAAACTTGAGGAGGCTCAGGCGCGCCTGTCGGAGTACCAGCAGAAGGCCGGTATTGTCAGCAGTGACGAGCGTGTGGACTACGAGACTGCGAAGCTGGGGGAAATTTCTTCCCAGCTCACGACTGTGCAGGGCGAGACTACCGACAGCCAGAGCAAACGCAGCTCCCGCGGAGATACCGTCGCTGAAGTCATGCAGAGTCCCCTGATCAATGGCCTGAAGGCCGATCTTTCGCGGCTGGAGGCCAAGGTACAGGAAATCAGTGTGCGCCTCGGGGCTAATCACCCTGAGCGGCAACGCGCTGAATCCGAACTGGCCGCTGTGAAAAGCCGGCTGGCAACCGAAACTGCGCGCATCACAGCATCCATCGAAACAACCTACCGCGTGGGCAAAGACCGGGAGCGTGAACTGCAGGCCGCGGTGGGTGCACAGAAAGCGCGTGTCCTCGAACTGAACAAGCAGCGGGACGAGCTCAATGTATATCGCCGCGATGTCGAGTCGGCCCAGCGCGCTTTTGAGGCTGTCAGCCAGAGTGCATCGCAGACACGCCTTCAGAGCCTGAGCAACCAGACCAATGTTGTGCGGCTGAACATGGCAACGCCTCCTGTCAACCCTTCGAGCCCGAAACTGCTGGTGAATCTGCTGGTCGCTGCTTTTGGCGGGACGTTGCTCGGCATTGCATGCGGATTGTTGCTGGAACTGGCCAACCGCCGCGTGCGCTCTGCCGAAGACCTTGTGCAGATATTGGGCCTGCCTGTGTTGGCAAGCATTTCTTCGGATGGAGGAAGCGGCAGGCTTCCCGGTTCGCGCCGCCTGATGCTAGGCAATGGAGGGACAGCATGAATAGAAACAACGCTCCGACGATCCGATCGGTTCCCCTGACAGTTCCCAGCAAACCGGCCACGGGTGCCGGCCGCTCCATGGGGACAATCCTGGTGGATGCAGGTCGGCTGTCGCCTCCGGATGCCGAACGTATCCTCCATTTTCAACGGGACCGTGGCTTGCGCTTTGGCGATTCCGGCAAGGCCCTGGGCCTGCTGAGTGACGACGATGTGCGTTTTGCCCTCTCGGTCCAGTTTGACTATCCCTACCTTGCCAATGAAACCAAGCTCAGCCGGGAGCTGGTGGCGGCGTACCAGCCGGGCAGCCAGCCGGTTGAACAGTTGCGTGCGCTGCGCAGCCAGTTGATGTTGCGCTGGTTTGACACCGGGGCCGAGCGCCGGGGGTTGGCGATTGTCAGCGCCGGCGCGAAAGAAGGGCGCAGCTATATCGCGGCTAACCTGGCCATCGTGTTTTCACAGCTCGGGGAGCGTACTTTGCTGGTCGACGCGGATATGCGGACGCCACGGCAGCACCAGCTTTTTAACCTTGGGGCGACTGCGGGCCTGTCTGACATGCTCGCTGGCCGCGCCGGGCCGGAAGCGGTCATCAGCATACCGGCCCTGCAGGATCTGTCGGTACTGCCTGCGGGGGTCATTCCGCCTAATCCGCAGGAGCTGCTTGGGCGGCAGGAATTTTCCAAACTGCTGCAATCATTGGGCGAGGACTTTGACGTCATCATCATCGACACCCCGCCTGCCAGCGAATGTGCCGATGCGCACACGGTGGCCGTCCGCGCAGGGGCTGCTCTGGTTGTGGCGAGGCAGAACATGAGTTCCATGCCGCAAATGACCCGTTTCACCCACAGTCTGCGGGAGTTCGGCGTGGCTTTGGTGGGCTCCGTGCTTAACGATGCCTGAAGAAGCGGCCAGCCCCCAGCCGATAGGCTGCCTCATGCGCGGCGGCTCCCAGAAGCCCGCCTGCGGCGTCCGCTGCCAGGTCAGACCAGCTGGCTGTCCGGCCCGGCAGGAAAGCCTGATGCAACTCATCCATGGCACCTACCATGACGGCGCTGGCTACGCAGCAAAGGGCCATGCGCCAGCCGCGCGTTCCGCTTGCAATACCGGCAGCCGCGCCCACCATGCCAAAGACGAGCAGATGTGCCAGTTTGTCCCAAGGCGCAGGGAACAGCCCAACGGCAACGGGCTGCGCGCCAAGAATGTAAAGCGCTGCGGCCGTCAGGACGACGGTGATGCCCGCCAGGATGCGAAGGGTGCGCAAGGGGTTGCCCGGGGTTACGGTGTTCAACATGACCATGATTTTGTCATGCCGGAGGATGGATGGGTGAGGCCATGCTGAGTTCTTCCTTTGACAGCCCTGCTGACTGGCGCCAGCGCTGGTCGCTACTGGTGGAAAAGATTGAGCGGGTGCAAAGCCCTGTCGACAGCCAGGCACTGCTGGCGTCCCTTAGCCACCCTGCAAGGCCGCAGGTACTGGCTTTCGCCAATGCGCATGCGATGAATTCCATGGTGGCGTCGGTTCCTTTTTTTGAGGCAATGCATTCGGCCGACCTGGTGCTCAGGGACGGCTCCGGCATGGCAACGCTGTTTAAATTGCTGCGGATGCAGCCCGGCCTCAATCTCAATGGGACGGACTTCATTCCGCAACTGATCCGGGCGTTTGACGGCCGCCGCATTGCGTTGTTTGGTACACGTGATCCCTATCTGGCCAAGGGCCGGCTGCGTGTCCAGCAGGAACTGGCTCCCCACAGCCAGCTTATTGCAGCCGATGGCTTCCTGGATGCTGAGGCATACGCCCTGCTGGCAGTTCAGCACCAACCGGCGCTGATCGTGCTCGGCATGGGAATGCCCCGGCAGGAGGAAGTGGCGGCCAGACTGCGTGCCTTGCTGGACTTTCCCTGCCTGATCGTTTGCGGCGGAGCCATCATTGACTTTCTGGGTGGAAAGACACCGCGAGCGCCGCTGTGGATGCAGAGGGCCGGTCTGGAGTGGTTGTTTCGCCTGGCGCTGGAGCCGCGCCGGTTGTTTCAGCGCTACGTGATAGGCAATCCGCTATTTTTAACGCGGGCCTTGCGCCTGGCCTCGCTGAACCGACGCTGATCCGGCATTCACTGCGAGCGATTGACGTTGCGGCCGCGAGTGCTGGCTTTCTTCGTCTACGGCTACCGGCGCGTAGCGGTTGTCTACATCCGGTGTGCAGTGGGTTTTAACAATCTGCCCGGGGTTTCCCATCACCACGCTGTAGGGGGGGACGTTCTCAAAGACATACGCTCCGCCGGCAATCCTGCTGCCTTTCCCCACAGTCACGCCGCCCACTACAATCGCGTGCGGCCCGATCCACACATCGTCTTCAATCACCGGGTAAACGGTGTTCCGCCGGCCTTCACTGTCAATGTAATCCCGCTGCCCGATCGTTACGCCATGAAACAGCGTGACGTTGCTGCCGATACGTGCGTTCGCGTTGACGACGATGCCGCGGCCATGGGTGAGTGCAAGTCCGGGCGCAATGGTGGTTCGCCAGGGTATTTCGATCCCCGCCAGCTGGCTTGTCAGTCGGTACAGCAGCTGTGCAGGAACCATCGCGAACCAGCGCCATGCAGGCGGCAGTTGCTGGGCTGCCTGGCAAAGACGCAAGGTGACCACCACGCGAAATGCCGGATCCAGAAGGGCGCCTTTCAATGCCAGATGCCCGTCGGATCGTCCAAATTTCCGGTGAATATCGGCTTTCAGGGAAGGCATACTATTTTTTCCATGGTTTGGCCGCTGGTTGATGCCCCGGTACGGAACCACCGGGCCGAGTCATGCACACCGGTACGATAAGGTGTCCACGCCAATCCCAATTGTTCCGTTGCTGCCTGCGAGTCGAGTTGAATGTGCTGGGACCACAAACGGAGCAATCCCGGTGGCAACGCATCGGGAAGCCGCCGGCCGGTGATGCCAAGAAATTTCAAGGCCTGCTCAGCTGCCTTGAGTGGTGGGCCACCTACCCAGGAGTCCACGCTCAGCTGGCGCCGGCCGATGCGTTTCACCGGCGTTGCCCTGATATCGAGAGCCAGGTCAACAAAGTAGTCGTTCCAGCGAGGACTGTCCGGCGCAGCCAGATTGAAAGCCGGCAACTCGCCTGGAGCCACCGGCAGCTGCAGCGCAACCAGCAGAGCCTGGCAAACGTCGTCCACGTGGACAAGATTGGACCAACCATCGCCAGCGATGCCAAGGTCGCCAAGACGCCCGGACTGAAGCCATCGGCCGATGCGTCCGACCCAGAGTTCACTGCCAGGGCCAAAAACACAGCCTGGCCGCAGCATCACGGCTGCACCGCCGCGACGGGTAAATTCCTCCAGACTGGTTTCCGCTTCGCACTTGGCACGGCCGTACCAACCCAGRCTGGGATCACGTGGCGCACCCTCACGGATAAGGCCTTCTGCAGGGCCATAAACCGACATGGTGCTCAAATGAACAATGCGCGGACAGTTTGCCTTGAGCGCGGCGTCGACCAGGACGTGCATGCCTTCAGAAATCGACGCTGCATCGCCCGCCACGCAGTTAACAACCGCGTCGAAGTTTTTTAGTGCCACCGCAAGTTGCCCAGCGTCTCGGGTATCTAGTTCCAGCCATTCGGCCCGCAACTTTTCCGTGCCGTTCGAAAGATTCTTCTGTCTGGACGCTCCCGTGGGGATCGCCCACGAAGTGCCGTGCAGCATTTCCAGCAGGCGCCTGCCGATGTGGCCTGACCCTCCCAATACCAGTACCTTCATGCGGCCTCCTTCAACTGGATCGGTGTCCGCTCTGCACGCAAGCGATGCGACAGCGTGTCGCCCAGCCGGAGCGACATGGCAATCAGGGTCAAAGTCGGATTGGCTTGGCTTGACGTAGGGAAAACGGCGCTTCCGGCTACAAACAGGTTGTGCACCGAGTGAACCTGGCAGTCGGCATTGACCACGCTGGTGCGCACGTCATCGCCCATGCGTGCGGTGCCGATGTGGTGTCCCCCGTAGGCGCCGAAGCGCACGAGGTCGTCCTCAAGGGTCTGGCGGTTGTAGTCGAAGTGGGCCTTTCCGCTGCGCGCGAATTCTTCAGCCATCACGTCCAGGGTTTTGCGGACGGAGTCGATGTCCGCCTGGCTGTAGCGCCAATCCACCTTCAGGCGAGGCATGCCCAGCGCATCGACAGTGCCGGCAAGTGTGACCCGGCTGTGGGCTTGGGGTATTTGCTCACCATGAACTTCAAGGCTGAAGCGGTTGGTGCGGTTGCGCAGAATCACTGACGGGAATTTGCGTTCAGCGAAGGAGCGCCTGGCCAGCCAATGGGCCAGGAAAGCCGTGGTGTCCAGA
>NZ_JBFUAZ010000148.1:0-7959 GCF_056406035.1 Polaromonas sp. P1_E1_2
CAGGAATGGGTCGCATGCGCGGCCAGCGCATCAGCGAAAAAACGGGTGTACTGCTCATGCAGGACAGGGCCCCACGCAGCCTTGTGGTCGCAAGGCTGCAGATAGCTACAGGGCCAACCGGTCGGCACCGGCAACACGGTCTCGTGCGCAACCAGGCCTGCGGCGCGCAACCGTGCGGCGTAGGCCAGCGTTTCGTCGCGCAGCGGGTCGTCCTGCGCGGTGATAAGCAACGTTGGTGCAAGGCCTGCCAGGCGGAATGCCGCACCGGGTGCAGCGTAAGGGTGGCTTGCGTCTTCGGCCCGGGGCAGGTATTTGTGCCAGCCGTCGGCCCAGGTGCAGCCCACGGGCCCGGCTTCGGCGTCGCGCAGCGAAGCGGTCGCAAGGCATGGGTCCAGCATGGGCGACATCAGGATCTGCCCCGCCAGGGCAGGCTCATGCTGGTCACGCGCCATCAGCGCCACGGCGGCAGCGATATTGCCACCGGCCTCTTCGCCGGCCACAAAAACCGGCGCACCGACGCCGACCAGCTTGTGGCGGGCCTTGGCGGCCCAGACCAGCGCGGCATAACCTATTTCGACAGCATTGGGGAAAGGGTGCTCTGGCGCCAGCGGATAGTCCAGCGACATCACCACTGCGCCGGCTTGGGCCAGCAACCCGGCTACGCAGGAACCGCCTTCCAGGGACCCGCCTACAAACGCGCCGGCATGGAAATGCACCACCAGGGGTGAAACGCCCGTGCCGCTGCGGCGGCCGTAAAAGCGCACGTCCAGCGGCTTTTTCAGTGCCAGCTGGATCTGTTTTTCCACCCAGGGAGGGGGGTTTTTGTCGGCGCCTGCGGGGACGGGCTGTGGGCTGTTCATCATGGCGAGCCGCACGCGGCTCCTCTTTGTTGCAATGCAGCAGAAGATACGCGCGACAACCCGCTTAATAAATAGCCGTTTTGTTTATACTTTATTTCACCAGTGCAACAATGAGGGGTAGCAAGCAGGCTTCTCCTCTGAAAATCACGGTCCCCCATGAAAGCTCCCATGAACATCCGAGCGCGGAGTTTCATCCTTCCCTGTGGGGCAAGGTCAATCGGGAGCGGGCAATCCCGGAAAATTCTCAGGGCTATTTCGCGCCCCGCACCTGAACCGGCTGGGCTGGTCACAATCGCCCCTCGCCGTTTTGCCGATGAGCCCCTGTCGGCAAATGACCCTCTTCCCCGGCAGCCATTCTTTTTATTACCGCCCCCGTTATCCGCCCCATATCCTCTTGCAGCGCCAGCCCGCCAGGCAAGGCACGCGCTGACGGCCCTCACCAGAACAGGACTCTTTTATGGATAAATTTTCCGCAATGCAGGCCTTTGTACGGGTTGTGGAGGCCGGCACGTTTACCAAAGCGGCAGATTCCATGGGTATGCCCAAGCCCACGGTGACGCGCCTGATCCAGACGCTGGAGCAGTCACTGGACACCAAGCTGCTCAACCGCACCACGCGCAAAGTCACCGTGACGGCCGACGGTGCGGCTTACTACGAGCGCGCCGGCCGCCTTCTGGGCGAAATGGAAGAGCTTGAGTCGAGCATGTCGCGCGCCAAGGCCAGCCCGCGTGGCCGGCTCAAGGTGGATATTCCCTCTTCACTGGGCCTTGCGGTGGTGATTCCGGCCCTGCCCGATTTTTATGCGCGCTACCCCGACATCCAGCTGGAGCTTGGCGTAAGCGACCGGCCGATCGACATCCTTGCAGAAAATGTCGACTGCGTGATCCGCGGCGGGCAGATCACCGACCAGTCGCTGGTGGCGCGCCGCATCGGCGAGTTCTATTTGATGTCCTGCGCTTCGCCCGCCTACCTCAAGCGCCACGGCGTGCCACAGCACCCGCGCGAGCTGCAGGCGCACAAGCTGATCCGCTATTTTTCGCCGCGCGACGGCAAGCTTTACACCGTCAACCTGCAAAAAGACGGCGAGGTGGTGGAGATCGGCGGACACCACCAGCTGTCGGTCAATGACTCGAATGCGGGTGTGGCAGCGGCGCTGGCGGGCCTGGGTATACTGCAGACGCTCACCTTCCTGGTTCAGCACCACATCAGCAGCGGTGCGCTGGAGCCCCTGTTCAACGGCTGGTGCTCCGAGGCCAAGCCCATTCATGTGGTGTACCCACCCAACCGCCACCTGAGCAACAAGGTGCGTGTGTTTGTCGACTGGATCGCCGACCTGTTCGCCAAACACGACCTGATACAGCGCAAGAGCAGCTTGCCGCAATAAACGCGGCAGACGACGCGACAGCCGCTACACCGAATGCATCGGCATTTCCCGGCGTCCCCAGCTTCCTACAACTGGCGTCATCCGCAGACTACACCACAGGACATCCCAGGGGAGTAAGGTCAGTGGCTGTCCGGCGTTTTGCGCGCCTGCTTTCATACACTGCCTTTCTTCCCTGCGAAAGACCACCCATGCCAAGACCCAAAGTTGCCGCGCCCGATACCGAGAGCCGAAAGGCACTGGAGCAGCGGGCGCGGGAAGCAGCCATGCCCGCACCACCCCGTGAAAAAGGCCGCTGGCCATTTCCGGTGCCGGACGACCAGCCCGCCGGCAAGACTGAAGGCCGCCACGAGGAACCGGAAAAGCCGGCCAAGCCAGGAAAGTCCGGCGACTGACTGCCGGATTCTCCATGCACTCTCTTCTCTTCTGTGTCAGCGGCGCGCCAGGACGCGCTTGACCAGCATGGCGGCGAACAACACCAGCGCACCGGCGATCAAGCCTGTGAGTGCGTCCATCAACAGCGGTGTGAGCGCGGCCAGCAAGGCACCTGCTCCGCCAATGGCCGACGCTTTTTGTGCGAGCAGCTCGATCGCGTGATGCAACGGCGCAAAGCCGTGTGTCAGAATGCCGCCCCCCACCAGGAACATCGCGATGGTGCCCGCCACGGAAAGGCCTTTCATGAGCCAGGGAGCGGTCAGCAGGATGGCGCGGCCTGCGCCGCGCTGAAAGCGGCCCAGGGCGCCGCCTCCTTCACGCTGGCTAAGGTAAAGCCCGCCATCGTCCAGCTTCACGATGCCTGCCACCAGGCCATAAACCCCCACCGTCATCAGRAGGGCGATACCGCCMAGAACAGCCACCTGCGTCACGAAGGGACTGGCCTGCACGGTGCCCAGCGTGATCGCGATGATTTCAGCGGACAGGATGAAGTCGGTGCGGACCGCTCCCTTGATCTTGTCTTTTTCAAGCGCCAGCACGTCTACGTCGGGGTTGGTCAGTGCGGCGGTCAGTGCTTCATGCTCGGCCGCCTGTTCGTCTGCGCTGTGCATGAATTTATGCGCGAGTTTCTCAAACCCCTCGTAACAAAGAAATGCACCGCCCACCATCAGCAGCGGCGTGACGGCCCACGGTATGAACGCGCTGATGGCCAGCGCGGCCGGTACCAGGATGGCCTTGTTGACAAAAGAACCTTTGGCCACAGCCCAGACCACCGGCAGCTCCCGGTCTGCCTTGACACCTGAAACCTGCTGGGCGTTGAGGGCGAGGTCATCACCCAGCACGCCGGCAGTTTTTTTGGCAGCCACCTTGGAAAGCAGCGCCACATCATCAAGGATGGTGGCGATATCGTCGATCAATGCAAGGAGGCTGCTGGCCATATGTAGGTTCCGTGTGCCGGCGCAAGGCCGAAGGGGGTGAGCAAAGCTTGCAAAGCCTGGCCGTGGCGGTGCCGGGGCCTGGCAGGAGTCCGGTGCTGCTGTTATGCGTTGTGATCGCACCGAAGGGGAGACCTACTGTACCCAAATCCAGCGCAACAAAAAGCCGCCTCGCGGGCGGCTTTGAACGGGCATTTATGTGCCAGGTATTCAGCGTGCCGTGAGCCGTCCCAGGATAAAGCCCAAGGCAAGGGCGGCACCGACGGCCTCCAGGGGCCTTTCCTGCACCCATGATTTCGAGGCCTCAATGGCCCGGCCTGGTGCTTCAGTCACCCTGCGGGTCTGGTCGGCAAAACGGTCAGCCACGCTGCTGGCACCGCCGGCCAGCTTGTCGACGCCTTCGTGCGCGGCGGAAGAAGCGCGGTCTACCGCACTGCGGGCCGGCTCAGCCACCTTGTCAATACCGCTGTGGAGCGCTGCGCCGGCAGACTCGACGCCGCGCTGCAGGGGGTTGTCAGTACCGGAAGCCGTACCGGTGGAGGCTGTGGTTTTGTCCATGATGCTTCTTTCAAAAAAATTCCGCAAAATACCTCTGCGATCTATTTGTGTCCCGGCGATGACGGGTATATGGTTCGTCATCCAGAGGTGTCTGCCGACATTAAGCGGTGGCAGGCATGCAGACTGTGCGCAGCCGGATACGCTGCATGTAGGACAAGAGAGTGTTGTGCGTRCCGCGCGGTTGTCGGCCCACACTGACAGGAAAAAGGCCGCTTGGCTTGGCAGCCCCTGTCGCGGTTGCCCGCATCATCGTCCTGAACTCACAAGCCAAAGGCATCYAGGCCAGGCACCGTTGATAAACGCCCTTCTAACGTTTTCGAAACTCCAAGGAGAAGCACAATGCCCAGAATTGGACGACCCGCCCTCAGAACCGGCGCAACCGACAACGGCCAGCCGCGTAACGGCCCACCCGAGGAAGGTCTGGATGAAGACGACGCACTGGAGTTGCCGGTCGAGCCCGACGAAGGGATGCCGCTGATTCCTGATGACGATGAGCGGGTGGTGAATGTGCCGTCGTGAGATGGCGCTCTTAAGGCCTGGTTTTTTCTGTCGTTGTGCTTTTTGCTGAGTTCTGCTGGCCGGGGGTTGCCCGGCATGCAAGTAACTTTCTTTTGCTTCGCCAAAAGAAAGTCACCAAAGAAAAGGCGACCCTGGTTCCTGCGTCCCTACGCTTCGCTACGGGCAACCTGTGGTGCTCGGTCCAGCCGGGGTCAAAAACAACTCGCTTCGCTCAAACAAGTTTTTGCCCTGATCCGTCTGGACCTCCGCTCCTCGGCGCATCCACAAGGGGGTGGGGAAGGAATACGAATACCTGAAGAAACAAGGACACGCCATGGCGTGTCCTTGTCGGTATTGGAGTTGGTATTTGTCTTCAGTCCCCGCTCCCGATTAGCCCTTCTGTATGCGCCGAGGAGCGCAGGTTCAGGCGGATCAGGGATCGCGATTGTCTGAGCCGAAGGCGAGTTCGAGCGAGACCCCGCCTGAACCGAGCACCGCAGGTTGCCCGTAGCGAAGCGTAGGGACGCAGACAGCAGGGTCGCCTTTTCTTTTGCYTACTTTTCTTTTGGCGAAGCAAAAGAAAAGTGAGTAGCCGCCGGGCTACCCCCGGCCAGCAGMTCTCAGCAGAAAGCACAACGCCGGAATACGAACCGGCCCAAACAGAATCAGTTCAAAAATCCAGCCCTCAATCAACCACCCGCTTGAGCCGGATCTCTTCCAGCTTGGCACTGCCAAAAGCCACCGTCTTGAGCGATGGCATCTCGCGCTTGAACCCCGCCGCGTGTTCATAAAAGCGCAGCGCACGCTCATTGCGCAACAGCACCCACAACGTGACCTGCGTGCAACCCTCTTCTTTCAGGCCCTCACGCGCGCCGTCCCACAGGGCCAGGCCTGCGCCCTTGCCCCAATGTTCCGGCAGCACATACAGCGCCCAGATTTCACCCACCGTGGATTTGGTGCCGGCATCGCGGGAACGGTCAAAGCCGACAAAGCCCACGATCTCATCTCCGTCCGTGGCCACCAGCAGTTGCGGCTCGCTGAATTCAATGGCTTCGCGCCAGTAAGGCAGGCGTTTTTCCACCGTGATCTTGCCGAGGTAGTCCTCGGGCATGAGGTCTTTATAAGTGGCCTGCCAGGTGGCGACATGAATTTCGGCAATGGTTTTGGCATCACGGGGCGTAGCGGGACGGACGGAATAGCTGGACATGAAAAAAATCGCTTGTGAATCGGTGCGGGAAATGATCGGGGGAGCAGAATTGTCGCCCAAATCGCCCCCTACCCGGCAATACATTCGCTTCACGGCGGTCGGCGGCAGGATGAATGCCCGGCAAGTGACTTGGGCGTCGGGTACATTCGTCGCACCCTAACACTTACAAGCGCTTGCACATCATGGCCCAAGGTATTCAGTTTCCCCTGCAAATGTCCTTCAAACTCATCGCCTTTGCACCGCAATTTCTGGTCAAGGACGCGCATAGCCAGCCGGTGGCGTATGTCAAACAAAAACTCTTCAAGCTCAAGGAAGCCATCACGGTTTTCACCGATGAAAAACAGGACCGGCAGCTCTACCAGATCAAGGCGGACCGGATTATCGATTTTTCGGCGCTTTATCACTTCACCGATACCCAGGGCGCGGCGCTGGGCGGCATCAAGCGTCGCGGCATGCGCTCCATGTGGAGAGCCGGTTTTGATGTGCAGGACAACGGCGTCACCCACTTCAGCATCAATGAAAAAAGCGTGATGACGCGTTTTCTTGACGGCCTCTTCAGCCAGATTCCGGTGATCGGCATGTTTTCGGGCTACCTGTTCCATCCCGCCTACCAGGTGACGAGGCCCGACGGCACCCTGGTGGCCGAGCTCACCAAGCAGCCCGCCCTGTTTGAGGGCCGGTTCACCGCCGAGCGGATGGCCCCCGTCAATGAACGCGAAGAGCAGCAGTTGTTGCTGTCCCTGATGACCGTGCTGCTGCTGGAACGCCTGCGCGGTTAACGCAGACGCCGGCGCAGGCAGCTACCCGTACCCGAAGCAGCGATGGACGACCCGGCCCACCCTGGCGATCCGGCGAATGCGGTTCTGTTCAGCGTCCAGCTGAACCCGGAAGGGGTGCATTTCAGCGCCTCGCCGTCCCTGCCGATCCTGCAATCGGCGCTCCAGGCCGGCGTGGCGATGGACAGTTCGTGCAGAAACGGCACCTGCCGCACCTGCATCCGCCGGCTGGCCAGCGGGCAGGTAGCTTACCGCATCGAATGGCCGGGCCTGAGCGCCGAGGAAAAGCAGACGGGCTACATCCTGCCCTGTGTCGCGTACCCACTGTCGGATGTGGTGATCGAGCCGGGGGACTGAACTGCCGGTATCTGCCGTAGACCCACGGGCAAAGCCCCGGGCGACGCGGCGCCGTCGCCGAGCGCGCGCTGCATCAGCACCGTGTCCACCCACTGGCCGAACTTGTAGCCGACACAGCCCAGCGTGCCGACACGGGTAAAACCCAGCGCCTCGTGCACCCTGAGCGAGCCCGTGTTGGCGCTGTTGCCGACCACGCCCACCATTTGCCGGAAACCGCGCTGCTCGCACTGGCGGATCAGCTCACGCAGCAAGGCGCTGCCAATGCCGGCCTGGCGCATGCCTGGCGCGACGTAAATCGAGTCTTCCACCGTATGGCGATAGGCCGGCCGCGAACGATAGGCACTGCCATAGGCGTACCCCACCACCTCTGCGTTGCGGTGCGCCACCAGGTAGGGGTAGCCGCCCTGCAGGATGTCGGCGCGGCGCGACAACATCTGCGCGACGCTGGGCGGCTCCAGCTCAAACGTCGCCAGGTTGGTGGCCACGTAGTGCGCGTATATCGCCTGGATTGCCTCCATATGGCTTTCGGCACAGGGACCGATCACCAGGGAATCGCAAGTTCCGGAGGAAGGGCCGGGGCGCGTGGCATGGGGTATGGGTGTGAGGTGCATGCCGCTATGGTTGCGCAACGGCATGCATAAGTAAATATATCAAAACTTATCAGATTGATTAGAATTTCTTTGCATGCTCAACCTGGACCACCTGCGCACCTACGCCCTCATCGTTGAAACCGGGAGCTTTTCCGGTGCGGCCGAAAGGCTGGGCCTTTCACAGCCCGCCGTCAGCCTGCAAATCAGGCAGCTGGAGCAGAAGCTGGGCGTGCGCCTGATTGAACGCGTGGCGCGCCGCGCAACGCCCACACCCGCAGGGCTTGACCTGATGGAAGAAATCCAGCATGTCAACACCGCCGTAGACGGCGTCATGGCCGCCATGGCTTCCCACTCCTCGAATG
>NZ_JBFUAZ010000149.1:0-7956 GCF_056406035.1 Polaromonas sp. P1_E1_2
CGCTCAGGCCGCTGACAAAACGACAATCGACGTCGAAGCCAAGCAGAAGTCTTGAGCGCAATCATCTGACGCAACCTTCCAGCGACACCTTCTGCAGTGATTGATCTAGGCATCTCCAAAATGGCGCTCATCGGCGCCGTGGCGCTGATCGTTATCGGCCCGGAGAAACTGCCGCGCGTGGCGCGCACCGTGGGTACGTTGCTTGGTAAGGCGCAGCGTTATGTGGCCGACGTCAAAAACGAGGTCAACCGCTCCATGGAGCTGGACGAGCTCAAGAAAATGAAAGAAACCGTCGAGGGAGCCRCCCGCGACGTCGAGAACTCCATCCAGACCAACGCCAGCGATTTCGAAAAATCCTGGGCCGAGGCCACGGGAGAGTCGTCCTCCGGCGCTTTGCCGGGCATGGAAATCTTCCCCGAGTACAGGCACCCGAAAAAGAAGTGGCGGCTCAAGCAGGGCGCGACACCGCAGTGGTACAAGGCCCGTTCGGGCGTGCGTACCAAGGCCCAGTCCGGCGCGGCCCGCGTGGCGCGCTTCCGTCCGCAGCCGGGCCGCATGCCTTGAGCTGCTTTTCTGCTGATTCCTTCCTGTTTGCGTGCCTCCCCGCGCAGCCCCACCAGCGCAAATTCCCCTCATGAGCGATCCCCACACCGACAAGCCCGACGAACTCGCGGGCACCGAACAGCCTTTTGTGCAGCACCTCGTGGAGCTGCGCGACCGGATGATCAAGGCGGTGATTGCCATCGGCATTGCGGCCGCCGTGCTGGCGGTGTACCCCGGCGCCAGCGCCCTCTATGACCTGATGGCCGCACCGCTGGTGGCTACGCTTCCCAAGGGCGCCACGCTGATCGCCATCAGCGTGATCACGCCGTTCGTGGTACCCATCAAGATACTCTTCATGGCCGCCTTCATGATCGCACTGCCGGTGGTGCTGTACCAGGTGTGGGCCTTCGTCGCGCCGGGCCTGTATTCGCATGAGAAAAAACTGGTCATGCCGCTGGTGGTTTCCAGCACCCTGCTGTTTTTCATCGGCGTGGCGTTTTGTTATTACTTCGTGTTTGGCCAGGTGTTTGCCTTCATCCAGAGCTTTGCGCCCAAGTCCATCACGGCTACGCCGGACATCGAGGAATACCTGAGCTTCGTGCTGGGCATGTTCCTGGCGTTCGGGCTGGCCTTTGAAGTGCCGATTGCGGTCATTTTGCTGGTGCGCATGGGCATACTCACCGTGGCCCAGCTGCGCCAATACCGCGGCTATTTCTGGGTGATTGCCGCCATCGGCACCGCCCTGGTCACGCCGCCCGACGCCGGTTCCATGATCATGCTGCTGATGGTGGTGGGCGGGCTGTATGAGGTCGGCATCCTGGCGGCCCTGTTGTTCGTCAAGCACACCAAGGTGCCAGAGACCGACAGTGACACCGAAGCGGCCAAGCCCTGATTTTCCGCCGGGGCTGTTCAAAAAACCTTGGATAAAAATGGCTGCAGCCCAATATGGCCGGGCGCAAGCAGCTATTAACTCAATAGCACCTTCGCATTGATGGCTGCGGGCTCCCCGCCGCCCCGGCCGGTCAGCGCTGCTGAACCTTGGGCCGCTGGCGCTTGCCGGGCGTCACCGGGATCTCGGTCTGCTTGTCCTTGCGCAGCACCGTCAACGGCGCCGGCGTACCGGGCTTGAGGGCTGCCACAGCGGTCAACAACTGGCTCACGTTGCGCACGCCCTTGCCGTTCACGGCGGTGATCACGTCGCCGGGCAGAAGGCCGGCCTGCGCGGCCGGGCCGTTCTGCAGCACGCCGGTGATRATGACACCACCCTCTTTGGCCGCAGCCGCCGGAAGGCCGAATGTTTCAGCGAGTTCGGGGTTGAGGTCCTGCGGCTCCACACCGATCCAGCCCCGTGTGACCTGGCCGTCCTTCACGATGCCGTCGAGCACCAGCTTGGCGGTCGACACCGGGATGGCAAAACCAATGCCCATGGAGCCGCCCGAGCGCGAATAAATCGCGGTGTTGATGCCCATCAGGTTGCCGTTCACGTCGACCAGCGCGCCGCCCGAGTTGCCGGGGTTGATGGCGGCGTCGGTCTGGATGAAATTTTCAAAGGTGTTGATGCCCAGCTGGTTGCGCCCCAGTGCGCTCACGATACCGCCGGTGACCGTCTGGCCCACGCCAAACGGGTTGCCGATGGCCAGCACGGCGTCGCCCACCTGCAAGGCGTCGGAGTTGCCCAGCACGATGACGGGCAGCTTGTCCAGGTCGATCTTGAGGATGGCCAGGTCGGTGTCCGGGTCGGTGCCTATGACCTGTGCTTTTGCCTTGCGCGTGTCGTTGAGGATGACTTCGATCTCGTCGGCGCCTTCCACCACGTGGTTGTTGGTCAGGATGTAGCCGCTGGCGCTGATGATGACGCCGCTGCCCAGTCCGCCCTGCGGTTCATTGGGGCTCTGGTCGCCGAAGAAAAACTTGAACCACGGGTCTTCGGCATGCGGGTTTTTGGCAGCGGCCTTGCTGGTGTTGATGCTGACCACAGCCGCCGAGGCAATTTTGGCCGCCGACGCGAAGCCGCTTCCGGCGCCGCCGCTGCGCGGCGCGCTGCCGGCCGGGGCCTCGATGACGGACACGCCCGGCATATTGCCGCGGTCCAGCCACTGCGGCTTGAGCGTGGCCACCACGAAGTAGGCCGCCAGCAGGACGGTGACGGTTTGGGAAAAAAGAAGCCAGGTGCGTTTCATGAGGCGTGAAGGTCGGCGTGCCGGTACGAAGGTGCGGAAGACGAAATGGGGCGGGAATCCGGGGCGGCACAGGGCCGGAAGGGGCGCGGCGCCAACTGATGGAGTTTATCGCTTCGGGTTCCCGCTCGCTGTAAGGAAGCACGCCGGCTGGCTCCGGTACCATGTTCCCGGCTGCCGCAAGGCCGCAGCCGCGGGCAGCCTGAACCGCTGCCCGCGGTCAACAACCATAACGGAGGTGACAACATGCATCAGTGTTCAAGGCGGACCTGGCTCGCGCGTGGCGCGGCCGCATTGACAGCGGGTTCGGCGGGACTGGCATTGCCGGTTCTGGCCGCACCCACGGCGACGAAATTTCCGGCCAGTGTGGTGGCGCAGGGCACCACACTGCAGCTCAATGGCGCCGGCACCCGCTTCAAGGCCATTTTCAAGGTCTATGACATGGCCCTGTACACGAGCCGCAAGGTCTCGTCGGCCGACGAGGCGATGAAGCTGGGCACGCCCATCCGCCTGGCTTTTGTGGCGCTGCGCGAAGTCTCCGGCACCGACCTGGGCCGGCTCTTCCTGCGAGGCATGGCCGACAATTCAAGCCGCGACGCTGTCAGCCGCCACTCGGTGTCGAGCAACCGTTTGATCGATATCTTCTCGGGCCGCAGCAAGCTGATGCCCGGCGATTCGTTCGCGATGGAGTTCATGCCGGGCAAGGGCACCAGCTTTTTCATCGCCGAGCAGCCGCAGGGCGCAGCGRTCGGTGATGCGGAGTTCTTTCGCATGGTGCTGGGCATCTGGCTGGGGTCCGTTCCGGCCGACTTCATGCTCAAGGACGCCTTGCTGGGCCTCGAGAAAAGCTGATCGTCCTGAGGCAGCGCCCTGAGACAATGGGGCCATGAGCACCACACGACAGGACTTGCTGCAGGCCTTTGACACGCTTTTGCAGCCCGCGCGTTTCAAGGACTACGGCCCCAACGGCCTGCAGGTCGAAGGCAAACCCTTGGTCGGCAAGATCGTCTCCGGCGTTACCGCCAGCCTGGCGCTGATCGAAGCGGCGATTGCGGCGCAGGCTGACGCCGTCTTTGTGCACCACGGCCTGTTCTGGCGCGGCCAGGACGGCCGCGTCACGGGCTGGATGAAGCAGCGCCTGGCCATGTTGCTGGCGCACGACATCAACCTCTATGCCTACCACCTGCCACTGGACGCGCATCCCGAGCTCGGCAACAACGCCCAGCTGGGCTTGCAACTGGGCCTCACGGCGACGGGGCGATTCGGCGAACAGGACCTGGGTTTTATCGGTGGGCGTGTCGACGGAGGGCAGTTTTCAGATGCCGGCGCACTGGCAACACATGTGGAAAAAGTGCTTGATCGGGCTGTAACCAAAGCAGGACCAGCGCAAGCAGCTATCAAAAACATAGCATGGTGCACAGGCGGCGCGCAGGGGTATTTTGAGGCGGCGATTGCCGCAGGCGCCGACGCCTTCATCACCGGCGAGATTTCCGAACCCCAGGCGCACTACGCGCGCGAGATGGGCGTGGTCTTTATTGCCTGCGGGCACCACGCCTCCGAGCGCTACGGCGCGCCGGCCGTGGCGGCGCAGGTTGCCACGCAGCTCGGCCTGGCCCACCAGTTCATCGACATCGACAACCCGGCCTGAAGCGTTTCTTGCGGGGATCAGGCCGGCTTGTGGCGCTGCCGCCCGGTTCGGCTGGCGTTGGGGCTGGCGTTAGGGCCGGCGGGTTTGGCCCGCAGCGGGGTTTGCGGCGCGGCGTTTCGCAGCGCATGCCAGCTGGAGCCCAGCTCGGCATGCTCCACCGGCACGGCGGTGCGGGTTTCCGGGTCCAGCAGGGCGGCGCGGGAGCGCATGGCGCGGGCAGCCTGCGCCACAGACTGCGCTTCGTGCAGCAGCTGGGCGACGTCCTTGCCGGCGACCGACAGATGAACGATGCCGACGGCAATGTCCGGCTTGATCCGGGCGCGCCCCCCGCCCAGGGCCGTCACGTCCATCGGCCGGCGCAGGTCGGAGGCCACGCGCAGGCCCAGTGTGCGTATCCAGCGCGGCGAATGCATGGTTTCCAGCAGCACGACAAAGCAGCGGTCATAGTAGCGGCCGGCCGGGTTGACGGCGCCGGTGTGGCGCTGAATGCGGCGCGCCATCTGGATGTAGATTTCGTTCAGGCCGGCCTGGCCAATCTGGGGCAGCAGGCCTTCGGGCTCGAACAGCAGCACGGCCATCAGCGCGCCGTCGCGCCGCGTGCGCAGACGCCGGCGCTGCGCACGGATGATTTTCTGCACCATCGCCACGCCGTCATAGAGCTGGGTGATCGGGTCATGCCCCGACGCTTCGCCGTGCTTCAACTGCCGGGTCTGCCGGTTGCGCAGCCACAGCATGGCGGCCGTGATGACCACACTGAGCAAGGCTGCCATAGCCACGCCGGCCTGCAGCGGCAGTGAAAACCGGGTGGGGCTCAGCGCCAGGCCGTACAGACCGATCTGCGCGGGCAGCGTCAGCAGGCAGCCCAGCGCCAGGCCCCAGGCCAGCCGGTCACCGAGTTGCGTGGCGCGAACCGACAGCCACAGCACTACGGAAAGATTGACGACGGCGAGTGTTGCCGAGGCGGGCAGGGCCCACTGCGGCTCCAGCAGCAGGCAGAGCGGCCCGCCGGCGATGCAGACCAGCGTGATGGTTAGCAGGCTGACCTTCATCAGGTGGTCGCGCTGGTGGGCCGACAGCCATTTGCTGGCGCCGAAGCTGCCCATCGACGCGCAAGCCGGCCCGACAAGCAGTTGCGCAATGCCCAGCGACTCCTTGCCGTCCGGCCAGAGCTCCATGGGCAGGCCGCTCAGCAGCATCACCACCAGCCAGCAAAGCGCGAGGTAAGCCAGGGTCTGCCAGGCAGCGCGGGTGCGGCTGTAAAGGGCATCGGCCAGGGCCAGCAGCAGCACCAGGCCAAGTGCGCCGGCCGCAGCACTCCACAGCATCATTTCACCGTCGGACATCAGGACGGGCATGGCAGCATTCATGGCAGGCTGATGTCCTGTGCGCCGGCGAGCTGCCGCTGCGATGTGGTTTGCGCCAAAATACCCCCAGCATGCATCTGACCGACCCCCCTGAATTCATTGATCCGGCGCTGYGCTGTGCAGCCGGTGTGTTGACCTGTTTCTTTGTGATTATGGGGTTTCCTGTAACCAAATGCACCCTGTGGCCGCAATTCACCGCGGCGGCGCCCGGCTTGTGAACAAGCCGCTGCTCATCACCATGGGTGACGCCGCCGGCATCGGCCCGGAGATCATCGCCAGGGCTTTTCGCGACGCGCCCGTTGAAATGGCGGGCTGCGCCGTGGTAGGCGATGTCGCCACGATGCGCCGCGCTGCCGCGCTGACAGCGTCCCCGCTGGCGCTGCCGGTGGCCCGGCTGGACGCCCTGGCCGATGCGGCGGGGGTGCCGCCCCATTGCATCGGGGTGTTGCAAAAATGCGAGTTGGAGACCGTGCCTTACGGCCAGGTCAATGCGCGGGCGGGCCAGGCTGCGGCTGACTGCATCGTCTGGGCGGCGCGCAGCGTGCTGGGTGGCGAGGCATGCGCCATGGTGACGGCGCCCATCCACAAGGAGGCACTGGCGGCGGCCGGTGGCTGGGTGGCCGCTTTTCCGGGCCACACCGAAATGCTTCAGGCCGAGGCGGCCGCTTTTCTGGGTAAATCGGCGGCGGACGTGCCGGTGCGCATGATGCTGGCCAACGATGAACTCAAGACCGTGTTGGTAAGCATTCACATGTCACTGCGGCGCGCCATTGAGGCCGTCACCTTTGACAACGTGTTGCAGACCTTGCGCATCACGCACAGCGCGGTGGCTGCCAGCCTGGGCCGGGCACCGCGCATCGCGGTGGCGGGGCTGAATCCGCACGCCGGTGAAGGCGGACTGTTCGGCAGCGAAGAGCAGGCCATCATCGCGCCGGCCATCGCTGCCGCCCGCGCGCAAGGGCTGGATGTGAGCGGTCCCTTCGCACCCGACACGGTGTTCATGCGTGCACGCCATGCTGTCGGCAAACCCGGCGAGTTTGACGTGGTGGTGGCGATGTACCACGACCAGGGGTTGATCCCGGTCAAATACCTGGGCGTGGAGCAGGGCGTTAACGTGACGCTGGGGCTGCCGCTGGTGCGCACGAGCCCCGACCACGGCACGGCGTTTGACATCGCCGGCACGGGGCGCGCGGACGCATCCAGCTTGCTGGCGGCTGTTCGCATGGCGCGCCAGCTTGTTGCCGGCTGAAAATTCAAGCGAAATCGGGCCCTGGCCCAATAGGAGCCTGCGCAAGCAGCTATTAAATCAATAGCATAGCCATGCCTTCGCAAGCGGGGGCCGCGGTCTGGCTTTGCCAGCCGCAAGGCGCCGTCCCCTGTAGGGGAGAGGCCCGCTACACGAAGTGAGCGGGCAACAGGGGGGTTACTTTTTTAGACTGTCGCGGATTTCGCGCAGCAGCACGATGTCTTCAGGTGGCGCGGCGGGCGGTGGTGCGGCTTCGTGGTGACGCTTGAGCCGGTTGATCTGCTTGACCATCAGGAAAATGATGAAAGCCAGGATGACGAAGTTGACGCTCACCGTCAGGAAGTGGCCATAGGCAAAGACCGGGACCCCAGCCTTTTTGAGGGCTTCAAGCGACATGTCGGTGCCCGGCGGCACAGTGCCCAGCAATACGTACATGCTGGAAAAGTCCAGCTTGCCGAAGACCAGGCCCACCAGCGGCATGATCAGGTCGCTCACCACGGCGTCGACGATCTTGCCGAAAGCGGCGCCAATGATCACGCCTACGGCCAGATCGATCACATTGCCCTTGACGGCAAATTCCTTGAATTCCTGCATCATTCCCATGAGTCTCTCCTGTTATTGGTAGCGGTTGCCGGCCGTACCGGCGTTCTGCAAAAAATGATTATGAAGGCTGGCCGTGTTTTCGGGCGGTGCGAAAGGCGCGGCTTGSAACAAAGTATGCGAAGGCGGCCGGCTGCCTTAAAAACGGGCACTTCCGGCCCAGCCATGCGGGCTGCCGCCGCCCGGGCCGGGCCCTCCGCCTTGAAAAACGACATCGCGCTCCGCTACAATTGCGGGTTGACCCCACTAAGCCTCCCACCAAGCCTATTTCAAGCCAGTTCTTGAAGGACTCTCATGACCCAAGCAAGCGAAGCAAGCGCGAACGGTGTGCCCCACGGCGCCCCCGTCGATAAAGATAAAAGAAACTGGCTCGTGGCC
>NZ_JBFUAZ010000150.1:0-7849 GCF_056406035.1 Polaromonas sp. P1_E1_2
CATGAATGGGGGAACCTTGCAGGATGCGCACGCCCAGGTGGCCATCAACATGACCAGCAGCGGTGACATGGTGATTGGCGGCCTGGTGGGCGAGGCCATCAACGGGGCCACGCTGCGTGACGTGTCGGCCTCCGGCGCGGTCAACGGGGGCAACAACTACGACTATGTGGGCGGGCTGGTGGGCCGCCTCAGCGGCGGCGCCACCGTGCAGAATGCGCGGGCTTCGGGCGCGGTCACGGGCCGCGCCCACGTGGGCGGGCTGCTGGGCGCGAACGGCAACGCCGACGCGCTCACCGCGGGTACCACCCTGACCAACGTCAGCGCCAGCGGCACCGTCAACGGCATCGGCAGGCTCGGCGGCCAGGGCGTGAACGGAGCGGCCCGCGACGTGGGTGGCCTGGTGGGCTGGAATTTCGGCAATATCTCCCAGGCGAGCGCGACCGGAGCGGTGGTGGCTGACGGCGGCGCGACCACCACCTATACCGGGGTTGGCGGCCTCGTCGGCCAGAACTACTCGGGGGACATCACCAATTCGTATGCCACCGGCTCCGTCACGGCCACGGGACTCACCGGTGTCACGCAGTACGTCGGCGGGCTGGTCGGCCACAGTACCGGAGCGCTGGCTAACGTCTATGCGACCGGCAACGTGAGCGCCACCGGGGACTACACCGGTGGCCTGGTGGGACGCAACACCGGTGCGGTGACGGACGCGCGCTCCGACGCCGTGACCGTGCAGGGACCCGGCAATTACACCGGCGGACTGATCGGCGACCACAGCGGCGGCGCCATCCAGAACGCCCGCGCCACCGCGAACGTCACCAGCCAGCGGCAGTACAGTGGCGGGCTGATCGGCAGATCGACGGGAGCCGACCTCAGCAACGTCACAGCCACCGGCTCCGTCACCAACACAGGCAACGCCGTGGGCAATGCCGGCGCGAACGTCGGCGGCCTGGTGGGGCGGGTCGCCGGCGGGACGATCGACCAGGGGGAAGCGACGGGTGACGTGAGCGGCTATTCATTTGTTGGCGGCCTGGTCGGCAACTTCGAAGGGACCTCGCTGACGCGGTCGAGTTCGACCGGCGCGGTCGCGGGCGACAGCCTCGTCTCCGGCGCGAACGTCGGCGGCCTGGCGGGGTACGCCGGCGGCACGGTCTCCGACGTCCGGGCCACCGGCAACGTCACGGGCCGCAGGTCGGTCGGGGGCCTGATCGGCAACGCCGACGCACAGCTTTCCAACGCGGTGGCGACCGGCAACGTGCAAGGCCTCACGAACGTCGGCGGACTGCTCGGGCAAACCATGGGCGTCATCAGCAACGTGCACGCCGAAGGCTCCGTGCGGGCGACCGACACGGGCAACAGCGATGTCGGCGGCCTGATCGGATCGGCTGAGGCGACGCTCAGCAATGCCTACGCCACCGGCCGGGTGGAGGGTGCCGGCAGCCGGGTGGGCGGCCTGATAGGGCATAGCGTCAACACCGGGGGTGTTCCCACCTCGAACGTCTATGCCACGGGAGAGGTGGTCGGTGCCGGCGGCGTGGGCGGCCTGGTCGGGGTCACCGACGCTGCCAGCGTGATTCGCGGCGCCTACGCGTCGGGGGCCGTCACCGGCACCGGCACCGCGGTGGGCGGCCTGATCGGCAGCAACAGCGGCGCGCTCAGCGATGCCTATGCGAGCGGCAGCGTGAGCGGTGGCAGCCAGGTCGGCGGCTTGATCGGCGATGTGGTGGCCGGCACGGTGGACAAGACCTACGCCACCGGCGCCGTCAGCGGCACCAGCGCCCTGGGCGGGCTGGCCGGCTCGGCCTCCGGCACGGTCACCAACAGCTACTGGGACACCGCCACCACGGGGCAGGCTACCAGCGCTGCCGGCACCGGCCGCACGACCGCGCAGATGCGCCAGCAGGCCACCTTTGCCGGATGGGACGTGGGTGCCACAGGCGGCACGTCCACCGTTTGGCGCATCTACGAAGGCATGACCAGCCCGCTGCTGCGCAATTTTCTGGTGGCGCAAAACGTGGCCAATGTGAACACGGTTTACAACGCGGCGACGCAGGCCGGCAGCGTGGTGGCGCCCTCGGGCACGCGCACCGGCACTGCCGCCAGTGGCCGCAACGTCGGCACCTACACCGCGTTTTCCGACCAGCAGGGGCTGGATATTGTGGGCGGCCTGCTGACTATTACGCCGGCCGCGCTCACCGTGAGCGGCGTGACGGCGAGCGACAAGGTCTACGACGGCAACACTATCGCCGCGTTGAATACCGGCGCGGCTACGCTGTCTGGCGTGCTCGGCAGCGATAACGTTGCCGTCAATTTGAGCAGCGCTACCGGCAACTTTGCCGATAAAAATGTAGGCAATGCCAAAGCAGTAACAGTAAGCGGGGTGGGCTTGTTGTCTGGCACTGATGCGGGCAACTACAGCGTGAGCAGCCCGACCGCGGTGGTCGCCAACATCACGCCTAAAACCTTGACGGTCAGCGGCCTTACTGCAGACAACAAGGTGTACGACGGCAACACCACCGCCACGCTGAACACTGGTGCGGCGGCGCTGGCGGGAATGGTAAGCGGCGACGCTGTGACGCTCGGCCTGAGCGGAGTGACGGGCAGCTTCGCCGATAAAAATGTTGGCAATGCCAAGGCGGTAAACCTGAGCGGGAGCGGCTTGCTGTCTGGCGCCGACGCCGCTAACTACAGCGTCAGCAATCCGGTCGGGCTGGTGGCCAGCATCACGCCCAAAGCACTGACCGTCAGCGGCATCACGGCCAGCGATAAGGTCTACGATGGCAACACTGCCGCTATCGTCAATAGCAGCGGAGCCAACTATGCAGGACTAGTGAGCGGCGATGTACTCAGCGTTAGTGCTACCGGGACTTTCGCCGACAAGAATGTAGCCAACGGCAAAACTGTCACGCTCGTTAGCAGTTATGGCGGTGCCGATGTTGGCAACTACAGCATCACCGATCAAGCAGCGACCACGGCCAGCATCACGCCGAAAGCACTTACGGTCAGCGGCATTACGGCCAGCGATAAAGTTTATGACGGCAGCACCGCCGCTACCGTCAACACCAGCGGCGCAAGCTACGCCGGCCTGATCGCCAACGACGATCTCGCGGTCACTGCCACTGGCGGATTTGCCGACAAAAACGTAGCCAATGGCAAAACCGTGACGCTCGCCAGCAGCTACATGGGCACCGACGTCGGCAACTACACCATCACCGGCCAGGCTACGACGACGGCGAACATCACACCCAAGGCCTTGACGGTCAGCGGCATCACGGCTGCTGACAAGGTCTACGACGGCAACGCGACCGCTACCGTCAACGTGGCTGGTGCAAGCTACGCTGGCCTGATCACCAACGACGATCTCGCGGTAACTGCCACAGGCGCTTTCGCCGACAAACATGTGGGCAGCGGGAAAGCCGTCGCCCTCAGCAGCAGCTACACAGGCGCCGACGTGGGTAACTACACCATCACCGGTCAGGCGGCGGCCACGGCCAGCATCACCCCGGCCGCGCTGACTGTGACCGCGCAGGCCGACAACCGTGTTTACGACGGCACCACCGCGTCGGCAGCAGCGTCCGTGGTCACCGGCGCGCTGTACGACACAGTTGCCAGCGCAGCCACGCAGACCTTCGACAACAAAAATGCCGGCAGCGGCAAGACGCTGACTGCCGCCGGACTGGTCATGAACGACGGTAATGGCGGCAACAACTACAGCGTCAGCTATGCCGCGAACAACAGCGGTGTCATTACGCCAGCGTCACTTTCGGTGATCGCCGATAACCAGGCCAAACAGGTCTATACGCCCGACCCTTTGCTGACTTACCGCACCGGGCCGTTTGCGGCCGGCGACAGCGCGGCCTCTGTACTGAGCGGTGCGTTGCAGCGCGTGGCGGGCGAGCAGCCTGGCAATTACGCGATCAACCAGGGTTTGCTGGCAGCCAATGGCAACTACACGATCAACTACACGCCCGGCACCTTGTTGATCACGGCCGGACTACTGCCTGGTCAGGCTGCAGGGTCGACCGGCGGCTCACCCTACCAGCAGGCAAAAGCGCAAACGCCGCTGCCAGCGCCTGAGTTCAGGCCGCTTTCTGCGTGTATCCCGCTGGCGGGTCGTGGCAACTGTGCCGGTGAACTGCCGCTAACGATTGTGGATGAGGGCATGCGCATGCCGGCGCTTGCTCAAAGCACCAACTGAAGGACTTTATTCATGCAACCCAGCTGACGGATGATTGGCTCACGGGTTTTCCGGACTTGATGTAGAGCTCGACCGCTCGAATCCTGTCTTGGCACGGATACGTGAACTACCTCCTGATAGTCCAATTTTTGTCTGCATCCCCTCTTGGGCAGGTTATGAGGAATCAAAACAAACCTTAAGCGCAGCATTCCAGGTGCTGGAGTTCAAGGCCGGTTTCCGCTAGGTGCAAGTCATGGCCCACTGCCGGCGGGCGGCCGCCTGAAGGAAGTCGATCACAGCCCGTACGCGCGCCGCGTTACGCAGGTTGGGCAAGGACACTGCGAACATCGTGTGGGTAATACCGGAAGYGTAAGGCGACAAGACCTCCTTCAAAAGGCCCTTGGCCACGTCCCCCGCCGCCAATGGAACCGACAGCATGCCGATGCCCGCCCCGGCCACCAGGGCGTGATGCACCAGGGCCGTGGTATTCATGGCGAGCTGTGACCTGACAGTGGCTTCGACCTTCCGTCCGGCCTTGCGGAACGCCCATGTCACAACGGGCCCCTGCGCGGTATGGGTTACCGTCTGATGCCTGCCCAACTCATCCGGGCCGGCGGGTTCTCCATGTTGGCGCAAATATTCAGGCGAGGCGTACAGGCGGCGTTCAAAGGAGCCAAGGGCACGGGCGACCACAGCCTCGCTATTGCCTACTGTGGTGCGCAGGGCCACATCGATCCCGTCCGTCACGAGATCGGCAACCCGGTCATCGGCCACCACCTCGATGCGCAACTCCGGGTATCGCGCGCGCAGCGCGCCCAGCTGCGGCACAACCAGTTCCTCGCAAATCTCCTGGCTTGAGGCCAGTCGCAGCGCGCCGGCCACGCGATTTCGCTGTTTCGACACCGCGGCAGAGATGTCCTCCATCCGCGCCAGCAGTTCACGTGCTTCCTGCGCCAACTCAAAGCCTTCGGCGGTTGCTGACAGCCCATGCGTGGACCGGCGCAACAAAGTGACCCCGTACCCCGTTTCAAGGCGGTTGACTCCTCGGGTAACGACAGAGACTGCCACGTCCAACTCCCGGGCGGCCGCAGAGAACGAATTGAGGTCGAGTGAGCGAACCAGCCACCGCAAGTCCGCAGGGTCCGGCAGGAAGTGTTTCATCGGGGTTGCCTTTGCGTTTCGAGCAAAACCGATTATGCGGGATGGAGGTTTCCGGCTGTAGTGGCTCGCCCTAAAGTGGCGKCACCAACCCAAAAAAGGAAACAACCATGCCTATCCTCAATGTCAAGATCTCGGCGAACCGTACGCCAGAACTCTCGCAACTCGTCACCGACACGCTGCTGGACCTTTCCAGCCGCTTGCTCGGAAAACGACGTGATCTCACCGCAGTGGTGATCGACTATGTCGATCCGCGCGACTGGTTTGTCGCCGGGAAATCGCTGGCCGAACTGAAGATGACCAGCTTCTACTTCGACATCAAGGTGGTGGACGAAACCAACACCAAGGCCGAAAAGGCCCGGTTTGTCGCCGAATCATTCGAAGCGTTCGGGCGCATCCTGGGAGACCTGCACCCAGAAAGCTACGTGTACGTGCAAGACGTGCGCGGCAGCGCGTACGGCTATGGCGGCCGCACCCAGGAATACCGCCATCAACATCCAGACCAATGAGAGGCAGAGCCATGGAACTAGCAAACACTATCGTCGCCGCGGCCATGCGCCGGGCCGGACTCAGCACCTGGATCCCGGAAGGGGAAGGGAAATGGTCACTTCCGATCCAGTTCCTGCCAGATGGTTCAGGCTGGGTCGAATTGATGCGGCTCAAGCCGGGCACACGGCTGGGTTTACACCGGCACACTGGCGAGGTTCACGCCCTGACCTTGGTTGGCGAGCGTCGCCTGAACGACGGTCGCATGGTGGGCGTCGGGGACTACATTCACGAGCCTGCCGGCAATGTGGACTGGTGGGAAGCTGTAGGGGACGAGGATCTGCTGGTGCACGTCGTCGTCAAGGGCAGTGTCGAATACCTCGGAGCGCACCACAGCGTACTGCAGCAAATAACCGCCGCCGACCGGATCTCGGACTACCACCGGCATTGCGCGGCAGTCGGTGTGCAGCCTCGCGCACTGGATTAGCTGGGCGATTCACGAATTGCCGATAGTCATGCCCTGCTTCACTGGGCCTTGCCAGCGCTCATTGCACTGTGCGCCGGGCGTATTGCAAATGTGCACCAAAGCCCAACTGAGAAGTTCCAGCGCCACAGCACCACAACACGCCTTGGTCACATGGAACTGCGGGCCTTGCTGGGTGGGTGGCCGATAACTCGCTTGAACGCCCGGCTGAACGAGGCCTCCGAGTCGTAACCCAGCCGGTCAGCGGCCACTGTGACACGCATGCCGTCCTGCATGATCCAGCTGCGGGCCTGGAACATGCGAATGCGGGCCACGTACCTGGCCGGGCTCTCGCCCACCGAATCCTTGAATGCCTGGGCAAAACGTGATCGCGATGCACCCATGATGTTCGCCATCTCCGGCACGCTCCAGTCCTGCTCCGGCGTCGCGTGAATGGCGGCAAGCACCTTGCCCACGCCGGGCGAGCGCAGCGCTGCGATCCAGCCCGTCGAGTTGCTGCAAGCGCATTCCACCCAGGCACGGATGATGCTCGCGGCGAGCACATCGGCCATGCGGGCCAGGATGCCGCAGGCGCCGATGCGGTTGAGCGAGGCTTCACGCTCCATCGCGTCGAGCAGCATGGGTACACCCGGGTCGCGTTGGGCCAGGTCGCCGGCGCGTATCACCTCTGGCATCATGGCCAGCAATGGGTGCAGAGGGTCAAGGTTGAACTTCATGGTGCCGCAGAACATGACGTGGGATGGCGTCTGCGCTGCGGGGGCTCCATCCCGCAACAAATAGATGTCGTCTGCGACCCGCTCGCGATCGAAAGTCGCGAGATCCACCGGCGGCACTTCTGGTGAGCTGGCCACGGTGTGGGCGGTGCTGCGGGGCAGCAGCACTGCGTCACCGGCCTTCAGTTCCATCCACCCGGACCGCTGCGTATGCATCCAGCAATCTCCGCTGGCGACGAAATGAAAACGTGCGGCAGCTTGCGCGGCAAAGGAAATCGCCCACGGCGCGTGCATCAGGCAGCGGCCGTACTCAACGCCGTCCAGGCGCAGGCCCAGCAGGACTTTGGTGAGGGGGTCGGGGCCTGCGGCAGGAAGACCCCCGCCTTCGTGAGGAGGCTGAATGACAGGCGTGAAAGTTCTGGAGGAATCGTCAAGCATTTCGGCTCTTTCGCCATGGAAAGGTGTCGATGCTAGGCCTAAGCTGGCAACCCTATCCTCAACAAGGCTTCACATTTCATGTCATCTACTTCCTGTTCTGCCTGTCTCGATCCACTGGCCGCTGGCGCGACCCCTGGCAACGATTCACCTGGCGAAGCCGCCGCCCTCTGGGCGGCGGTTGCTTCACTTTCCCTTGGCGTGTTCGGCCTGGTCACTGCGGAATTCTTGCCGGCCAGCCTGCTGACCGCCATGGCGGCTGACCTGCACGTCACGGCAGGCGCTGCGGGCCAGGCTGTCACGGCCACCGCGCTTGTCGGTGCGGTGGCCGCGCCAACCATCCCCTTGCTGACGGCGCGCTTCGATCGGAAGCGGGTGTTGCTGACGCTCACAGCC
>NZ_JBFUAZ010000151.1:0-7836 GCF_056406035.1 Polaromonas sp. P1_E1_2
GTGCTGAGCGCTCTGGAACAGGGTAAAGTGGATTGTGCCGAGAACAACCTGCCTTCGTATGAATCCACCGGCCACTACAAAGTCGCAAAAAACGTTTATATGACCAACCACGTGATCTCGCCCGAAGCGCTGGTGGTGTCGACGAAACTCTGGGACAAGCTGAGCAAGGAAGACAAGGCCGCTTTCGCCGATGCCGGGGCCAAGTCGGCCATCCTGATGCGCGAGTTGTGGAACAAGCGAGTTGCCGCTGCCCTGGAGACAACGACCAAACAGGGCTCGCAGTTCGTCAAGGTCAGGGACGCATCGCCCATGGTCAGGCGCATGGGGCCGCTGTACGGAAAATACATGGCCGATCCGACCACACGCGAAGAATTGCTGACCATTATTGCCAAGTGAGCAAGCTGAATACCGTCATGTTGCTTGATCCCGCGCGGTTTGTGCGCGAGATCGACGGCAAGTCCGTCGGGTTGTTCACGCTGCGCAACCGGCAGGGAATGACGGTTTGCGTGACCAACTACGGCGCCAAGATCGAGCAGATTCTGGTGCCCGGCCGCGATGGACATTTTGGCGACGTGGTGCTGGGCTACGACAGCATCGACGGCGTGATCGGCGGAGCGCCTTCAGTGGGTGCCTTCATCGGGCGCTATGCAGGTCGTATTGGCCATGCGCGCTTCACGTTGGGTGGCAAGGAGCATGTGCTGGCCGCCAACAACGGCCCGCATTGTTTGCACGGCGGCGTGAAAGGCTCGCGTTTTCGGGTATTCGCTGCGGTGCAGCGCAGCGATTCCAGCGTTGAAATGCGTTATGTGTTTGCCGATGGGGAAGAGGGCTTTCCGGGCACGATGACGCTGCGCCTGACCTACAGCGTGACCGAGGCGAACGAGCTGGTGCTCGACTACGAGGCGCTCGCGCTGGATGCCCCCACGGTAGCCAATTTCACCACGCATGCTTTTTTCAATCTCGAAGGCCCGGGAAGTCGTAATGCGCTGGAGCACGAGGTCACGATTTGCGCCGGCCGCTATTTCGAGATGGCGCCTGACCTCATCGCAACAGGCAGGTTGCTGCCGGTGGAAGGAACGCCGTTTGATTTGCGCAAGCCGGTCGTGCTGAACAAGCGCGTGTGCGGCTTGCAAGCCGAGGCCGGTATCGGCCTCGTCGCCGGGTATGACGACTGTTTTGAGATTGACCGCTCTGCCGCCAGTGATGAAGATCTGGCGCTATGCGCGCGCGTGAGTGCACCCATTAGCGGGCGGGTAATGGAAGTCTGGTCGACCGAGCCCACCATGCAGTTCTACACCGGTCTTGTGGCAGGCGAACCGCTGGCTGGCGGGCCGGGCAAGGGCGGCAGGCAGTACGCGCAGCAGCAAAGCCTGTGCTTTGAGCCGCAAGGGTACCCCAACGCACCCAATGTGCCGGCATTTCCTTCCGCCGTGCATGAGCTGGGACGGAGCCGCCAGGGCCGCACGCTCTACCGCTTCAGCACTTCCTAGGCAAGTGCGTTCCGCATGTCAAAATGCTCCGGCAACAAGCAAGGAGCTGAGCATGCGATGGTGGAAACTGGCGTGGATGCTTGGGATGGTGTGGGCGGCGCAGACGACCGGCATGCCAGCATGGGCGCAGCAGCCCGAGCGCGTGCCGCCGCAGATCGTCAAACTGCCTCTGCTGATCGACGGTAAACAGTATGAGGTTGTCACCCATCTCTACAAGCCCGCAGGCGAAGGTCCGTTTCCGCTGGTGATCTTTTCCCACGGGCGGGCGCCGTCGCGCGTTGACAGGGCCAAGCTTGAGTATCCGGTGCTGGTCGGGCACGCCAACTACTGGCTTCGCAAGGGTGTTGCCGTGGTTGCCCCGGTACGGCCGGGATACGGGGATACCGGGGGCRCCGACAGGGAGGACTCCGGCATCCGGTGGAGCGGCAAGGTTTGCACCGGCGACCCCGACTTCACGCGTGTGGCCAGCCACGCGGGCCAGACAGTAGTCGCGTTGCACCAATGGGCGCTGCAGCAGCCCTGGGTGCGCAAGGACAGGGTGCTGCTCGAAGGGCAGTCGGTGGGCGGAATGACGACGGTGTCGGTCGCGGCGCTCAATCTGCCGGGCGTCGTCGGCGCCGTCAATTTCGCGGGCGGCTCCGGCGGTAATCCGGAAGACTCCCCGGCCAGGAGTTGCAAGCCCGAGAACATGGGTAAAACCTATGGTGAACTCGGCAAGCTGGTCAAGGTGCCCAACCTGTGGCTCTACGCCGAGAACGACCAGTTCTGGGGAGCCGAGGCGCCCCGCGGATGGCACGAGGCTTTTAGTGCCGGTGGCAGCGATACACAGTTCATCCAGACCGGCCCGGTTCAGGGACATGACGGGCATTCACTGCTGACCTACGGCGGAAAAATGTGGTCGGTGCCGCTGGATGCGTTCGTGCGCAAGGTGGGACTGACGGCGCCCTGAGTTTTGATCGGGCATAAAAAAGCCCGGAACCCTGCGGGGCCGGCTCATCAAGTCCCTGACTTGCCCATGGAATAATTTCGGATTTCCTGGCAGAGGTCTTCAAGCGCAGTGACCATGGGGATGTCGTAGTGTGCACACACGATGTCCACATTTCCCTTTCGCCAGTAGCCCGGAGGGCAACAGACCACCGCCTTTCTTTCGCGAGCCGCGAGGCCGAGTTCCAGCAAAGTGACGGGAGCCTGGGATTGCGGGGCAAAGTAAAACGCCACCATCCCCACGGCTTCCATCGCGCTCAATTCCCATTCGACCTGCTCACGAAACGGTGGAAAGTCGGCTTGCGCCTGCCAGCTTGAATCCCACTGGGCCCGGCGAGGGTTGAGCAAGGTTCCTGGACAGTCCGCCAGAGACAATGCCAGCTCCGCTTGCCAGTCAACGCTTTTTCCCAAGTCGATGGACCCCGCCAGGAACACGGCTTTGTCAAAAGACAGCGTGGAAAGACGAGTGGGTGGCAGGACAAGCTGCATTTCTCAAATGCGCTCGGTCAGCGTGAAGAAGAAATCCAGCATGTGGAAGTGATCGTCATGAAACCGGTCCTCCATGGAGGTCAATTGATTGACTGGAATCCATTCAGCCGCCGCCGCGTCGTCGGCCGCCTGGATTTCCGGCAGGTGACGCGAGCCCAGATCAAAGAAGTGGGCATGGGTGATCACGCGGCCGCGCAAGCTGCGATCCGGATGGTCAAACACGTGGACTGCTTTCAAGGCGTTTTTCATATCGCCTTCCAGCAAGCGCATCTGGGTTTCTTCCTCCAGCTCGCGCAAGGCTGACTGATACACCGTTTCCCGCTGCTCAATGAATCCGCCCGGCACGGCAAACAAGCCCTTGCCGGGAGAACGTCCGCGCTGTATCAGCAATACCCGGTCACTGCATTTCACGACCGCATCCACCGTCACAAAAACCGGCGCATAGGGAGAGCCGGCCCACTTCGCCTTTTCCTGCCTGAGGCTCTCCCATTCCTGTGCGAGTTCAGGAAAGTAAGGCAAGGCCGCCCAGGTGCGAAGAAATGCGATGGTGCTGGCCGGCGCCTGACTCACTAATGCGGCGAGTGCCGGTTCCAGCGCCGCGCCGGCATTGCCAAAGTAAGCGTCACGCAATGCGCTGGCATCGATCCTGCCTTGCGATTCGACGGCATCAAGCGTCCAGCCGGGGAAATTCTTCAAATACTCGCTGGTCGCATCTTTAAAGTGCCCGACGAGCACAAAGGATGTCCCGGATTTCTCGCCCACCAGCTCCGCCACGCCGTGCTTGACCGCCGATACCCAGCGTTCCTGGTCATAGTAGTCACGCACAGGCAGAAACCGGATTCTGTCCCGGTCGGACTCAGGCAGGGCCAGGCGGATCATTTCCGCCCGCTCTTGCCAGGTGAACGGGTTCTTGGGCGTGCGGGCCTGGTAGGCCGAGCCAAGTACGACGATGCACAGCGGCGCCGCTTCCAGGGCCCGGCGCAGCAGCGCAAGCTGCCCGTTGTGAAAGATCTGGAACCTCCCGATATAAATCGAGACGTCGTGTTTTTTAGGGTTTGATGTCATGAGAGCCTATTGAAATTTGGCGGCAATCGGCATCTGGCGACCGGAGCCGAAGGCGCGCGCGCGCAGACGGATGATGGGGGGGGCCTGCCGGCGCTTGTACTCGTTGCGGGCGATCATGCCCTTGATACGTTCGATCATTGCGAGACTCTCGGGCTGCCGGCGCAGTTGCGCGACGAAAGCGGACGCTTTCTCGTACTCCCACCCGGCCAGCCGCCGGCCTTCGATCAGGAGCTTGAGCACCTCGTCGAGCACCGGGTAAGGTGGCAGGCTGTCCACGTCCTTCTGATCGGGCGCCAGCTCCGCGGAGGGGGCTTTGTCGATGATGGCCTGAGGGATGATTTCTTTGCCTGCGACTTCGTTGAGGTAACTTGACAGGGCGAACACCTCGGTTTTGTAAAGGTCGCCGATCAGGCCCAAGCCGCCGTTGGTGTCGCCATACAGCGTGCAGTAGCCGACCGAGATCTCGGACTTGTTGCCCGTGGTCAGCAGCAGATGCCCGAAGCTGTTGGAGTATTCCATCAGGATGGTGCCGCGTGCACGGGCCTGAAGATTCTCCAGAGCAATACCGTGCAGCGGCTGGCTGAAGGCGGCTTCAAATCCACCGGAAAATTCGTTCACGATGTCGGCGATCGGATGGTGAAGCAGCTCCACCCCCAGATTGCGGCAAAGGACTTCAGAATCATCGACCGAGCCGGCCGACGAAAACCGCGAGGGCATGGTGATGGCCGTCACATTGGATGGGCCCAGGGCCTCGGCGGCCAGCGCCAGCGTCAGCGCCGAATCAATACCGCCGGACGATCCGATCACCGCGCGGGTGAAGCCACAGCGCCGCGCATAGTCCTGCAGGCCGAGCACGATCTGGCGCCGGTAGAACTCCATGGTCGGCAGTCCCTCCACGGGAACGGGGGCGGGTTCATCCCCGGCCAGCGTGAGGAACCGTCCGCTTTCAAAGCGCAGGGTCGTCACGTCTTCGGCGAAGCGTTCGGCTTCAAACACCACACCGGCTTGGGGCTCCACCGCGAACGATGCACCGTCATAGACAAGCTGGTCATGGCCGCCCACCTGGTTGACGTAGAGGATGGGCAATTGGTTGCGCTTGCTGGCGGCGCCAAAGATCTGGTGACGCTGTTCACGCTTGCCGATGTTGGACGGGCTGGCATTGATGGAAATCACCAGGTCGGGCGCGGCGTCGCGCATGCGGTCAAAGGGGTTGATCGCATAATCCAGTCCCTCATCGTTCCAGCCGTCTTCGCAGATCAGCACGCCTACCTTGGCATCCCGGATGCGCAAGACCTTTGCCACATCCTGGCCGGGTTCAAAATGCCGGCGTTCATCGAAGATGTTGTAGGTGGGCAGCAACTGCTTGGCGTATTCCAGCAGCACCTCGCCGCCCTTGATCACGCGCAGCGAGTTGCGCAGCTTCTTGCCCGGCGCTTCGCGGCGCGCGGGCAGGCCGATGACCCAGCAGAGATTAGGAATCTGGCGGGAAGCCAGCAGCAGATCCTGGAGAGCCGAATCGACGCGCTCCATAAAGCCCTCTTCTTCGAGCATGTCGCCGGGGTAGTAGGCCGTGAGCGACATCTCGGAGAAGACAACGATGTCGGACTGGTCGATCCAGGCCTTGCTGGCGGCCGTGACCATCTTGGCCACATTGCCTGAGAGGTCGCCTATGGTGAAGTTCAGTTGGGCGGCGGTGATTTTGAGCATGCTGTCCTCAAACCGAAGCAGGAAAACGGAACACCTGGCGCAGGTAGGCCAGAAAGGTCTGGTCGTTGCACAGCGTCTTGCCCGGGCTGTCCGACAGCTTGGCCACCGGCCTGGCATTGGCGCCGGTCAGCTTCATCACGATGTTCAGCGGCGTCAGCCCGACGTCGTTTGTCAGGTTGGTGCCTATGCCGAAGCCCGTCTGGGTGCGCCCGGCGAAGGCGCGGTAGAGCTTGAGCGCGGTCGGCACGTCCAGCCCGTCGGAAAACACCAGGCGCTTGTTCTGCGGGTCCACGCGCAGCTTGGCGTAGTGGGCCAGGGCTTTTTCACCCCACACAAACGGGTCGCCGGAATCATGGCGCAGGCCGTCGAACAATTTGGCGAAGTAGAGATCGAAGTCCGCCAGAAAGGCGTCCATGCCGACGACGTCCGTCAGGGCCACACCCAAATCGCCGCGGTACTCCTGCACCCAGTCTTCGAGTGCGGCCCGCTGGAAGTCGCGAAGCGTCATGCCCAGCGCTTGGTAGGTCTGCAGGTATTCGTGGGCCATGGTGCCGATGGGCACCAGGTTGAGCTCCTTGGCCAGCAGCACATTGGAGGTGCCTTTGAAATACTGCGGGACTTCGCGTTTGAGCGTGGTGACCACTTCGGTCTGCCAGTCGCGCGAGAAACGCCGGCGCACGCCGAAGTCAAAGAACTCGAAGGGGTTGCGCAGCGAGGGTTCTTTTTCGAAGGCACGCAGGATGTCAATCTTGCCCTGCAGGCGCTTGCGTCCCTCCACAAGGGCGACAGCCTGGTCAGAGCGGCGGAAATAGAGCTCGTTGACGATCGCGAGCACGAAGATCTCGAAGGCCATGGTGTGCACCTGCGGGCCCACGGCCTTGATCACCAGCGTGGGGCCGTCGACCGTGGCTTTGATGAACTCTCGCTGGAATTCAAAGATGCGCAGGAAGTCGACAAAGTCGCTCTTGATGAAACGAAGGCCACGCAGGTAGGCCAGTTCCTCGGGCTGGAAGCGCAGGGTGCAGAGATGGTCGAGCTGCGCATTGACCTCGGCCAGCAGCTCGCTCAAGGGGTAGCCCGGCTGGTTACGGCAGACAAAGCTGTATTCGGCCTCAGTCTGCGGATGCCGGTGCAGCATGGTTTGCCACATGGTGAACTTGTAGAGGTCGGTGTCCAGCAGGCTTTGAATGATGGGTTGCATAGTGGCTTTGTGATGAAGAGAGAACGTCGCTCAGGCGTTGGCTTGCAGGGCTTTGAGGATTTCCGTGCTGGTCGACAGCACCACGCCGCGGCCGGCCATGTCGTCCAGGAAGGCCTGGTGCTGCGCTTCAAAACCGCCGACCGGGCTCATGCAGTCGGTCAGCAGCACCACCTTGCCGGTCTTGCCGGACGGCAGGTTTTCCACGATGTGCTCGGTGGTCGCTTTCACGCAATGGCTGCTGGCCTCGCCGGCGATGATGAGCAGGTCCGCCTGGTCCAGCGAGGCGATCAGCGCAGTGTTGAGCTGCGTCGCCGGGTCTTCTTCATCCGGCACCTCGGCCTGCATGGCGCTGTAGTGTTCGGTCCAGGGGTTGCTGCCTTTGCCGATCTTTTGCACCATGGCAAGGCGGCTGTCTTCCCAGCTGTTGTAGGCAGCCTTCACGGCGGGGTGCACATTGTGGCCCCAGCTGCCGATTTCGCAGTGCACCGGCCAGACCATCAGGGTGTAACGGCCGCGCCGCTCGAGTTCGTCGATGTAGGCCAGGGCTCTGGGCAGCATGGCCGCATCTTTGGGCAGGTAGTCGCCCTTGCGCACCTGCGCCGCCGTGATCGGCGTGAACGGCCCCACGGCCGCGCCGGCGCCGGTCTTCCAGAAGGTCGGGTGAGCGATGTCAAACCTGTGGTGAGAATCCAAAGTCACGCCGATGGCGGAAATGCCGGGCGCGCCTTCACGGATCAGCGTGGCCAGGCGCAGCATGTCGGCATGGGCACCCGCCACGGGCAAGGCCGGCGAGGTGGCTTTCCCCGTCACCGGGTCAATGGGCAGCCAGTCGGCCGGCAGGTCGCAAAAGTCGTTTTGCGGGTCGATGATCAAAAGCTGGATGTTTTTCTTCATGCTGTC
>NZ_JBFUAZ010000152.1:0-7830 GCF_056406035.1 Polaromonas sp. P1_E1_2
CCACGGGCTGGTTCACGATGCCCAGGCCCGTCAGGCTCTGGTTCACCAGGCCATTGCGGCCTAGCAGCGGCACCCACGAGATCATGCGGATCACGTTGGACGTCCAGAACGGAATCGTGCACAGCACGAACAGCAGCGTTTGCACGCTTTGCGAGCGCACATAAAAAGCCAGAAAGTACGACACCGAAAACCCCGTCACCAGCGTGATCAGCCAGACCAGGAAACTGAACTTGAAGGTCGACAAATAGGTCTTGAAGGTGACACACATCTCCGACGTGTTGCCGCAACCTTCAAAGACGGCGAAGTAATTCTTCAGCGTAAAGCCGGGCAGCAACTCATACTCATTGAAGTCCCAAAAGCTCACCATCAACACCAGCGCCAGTGGCACCAGAAAGAACACCACAAACACCGCCGTCAACGGCGTAGCCTGCCACCAGGCCGCAAGGCTGCGCCCCGGCGCCTTGGCCGGAGCGGAATGCGCAGCAACAGCAGGAGCACTCATAAATATCCAAAAGTAAAAAATGAGCTACCAAGGGCAAGCGAAGGGAGCCGAATCAACCCAGTGTCCGCGCGGAACCGGCTTCGCCGGGCCGCAGCGGGCGCCCCCTGCAAGGGGGGAGGACGCTACACGAAGTGAGCGTCAACGGGGGTGTGCCTATGCAGCGACGAACTCATTCCATTTCTGCACCATGTAATTGTTCTCGTCCATGACCGCATTCCAGCAGGCGATGCCGCCCATGCGGGCTTCATAGCTGCCGCCGTCGCGCACCGCGCCGGTCTTGGCCAGCACATCGCCATTCGGGCTCTTGATGTCCTGCGAAGCCGGCTTGCCTTCCATCCAGTAGGCCCACTCATACGCTTCCATCTTGGCCTTGGCGGTTTCCAGCACGGCGCTGTAATAGCCCTGGCGGTTCAGATACGCGCCGGCCCAGCCGTCGAGGAACCAGTTGATGAACTCATAGGCACCGTCCAGCTTCTTGCCCGACAGCGTAGCGGGCAGGCCAAAGCCGGCGGCCCAGGCGCGGTAGCCTTCTTTCAGCGGCTGGAAGTTGCAGGCGATGCCCTTGGTGCGCACGGCCGTCACGGCGGGGCTCCACATCGACTGGATCACCACTTCGCCCGAGGCCATCAGGTTGACCGACTCATTGAAGTCTTTCCACAGCGCGCGGAACTGCCCGGCCTTCTTGGCTTCAATCAACGTGGCGATCGTCAGGTCGATCTCTTTCTTCGTCATGTTGCCCTTGTCCGGGTACTTGTAGATGCCCTTGGCCTCTACCACCATGGCGGCGTCCATGATGCCGATCGACGGAATGTTCAGGATGGCGGCCTTGCCCTTGAACTCGGGGTTCAGCAGCTCGGCCCAGGAGCTGATGGGGCGCTTGATCAAATCGGGGCGAATGCCCAGCGTGTCGGCGTTGTAGACCGTGGGAATGAGCGACATGAACTGCGTCGGGCTCTTGGCGAAGACCTTGCTCTTTTCGCCTTCCAGGTAAATCACTTTCTTGGGCGCTGTGCCCTGGTCGCCCACGGCCTTGCCGGCCACGGTGCCGGTGGTGAAGAGCGTGGTGATCTTGTCGGCGTTCTTGATGCGCTTGGTGTCAATGCCCTTCAGGTTGCCCGTGGGCACGATTTTCTTGAGCGAGAAGTACTCGGTGTCGATCAGGTCAAAGCTGTTGGGCGCGGTCACGGCGCGCTTGGTCACGTCGTCGGTGGTCACGGCCACGTACTGAATCGTGATGCCGGTGTCGGCCTTGAACTTCTCGGCGATGGCCTTGTCCTGGTTGACGGCGGTGCCCAGGTAGCGCAGCACGATTTTTTCCTGCGCGTGCACGGCAGGGAACAGGCCCGTGGCCAGAATGCCGGCCGTGCCCTTGAGCAAAGCGCGGCGCGGCACGCCGCCCACGGTGGTGTCGGTGGCGGTGTCTTTTTGATCAGGAAGAGCGTCGGACATGGTGAAAAACTCCTGGTGGCTTGGGTGGAAATCTTCTTGCGAAGGGACGGTTGAAAAATCTGTATTTCTGTGAGCCTTACGGATCAGGCACTAATGACGGCAGGAGGGGYGGCCTGCAGCGTGTGCGCCGCTTCGGGCGCCCATGACAGTTGCACGCTGTCGCCCGGCGCATAAGGCCGGGCCGCAAACGCCGCCTCCGGCACCATCACCGACAACTCGGCGGTGCTGTGGGCCGTCGGTGAAACGCCCGGGTTCTGCAGGCCCAACAGCACATACGGGCCCTGGTATTCGACGTCGGTCACCACGGCGCGCCGGTTGTGCGGCGCGTCAGGCGCGGCATCGCCGGCCGGGGTGATCTGCATGTGGTCGGTGCGCACGCCTATCTTGCCGGTGGGCGTGTCGAGCACGTTGTGCCCACCCATGAAGCGCGCCACAAACTCACTCGCGGGACGGTTGTAGATTTCGTGCGGCGAGCCCACCTGCTCGATCAGCCCGTGGTTCATCACCACCATGGTGTCGGCCAGGGCCATGGCCTCTTCCTGCGAGTGTGTGACGTGGATGAAGGTGAGCCCCAGCTCTTTTTGCCAGCGCCGCAGCTCGGCGCGCATCTGGATGCGCAGGAAAGGATCCAGCGCCGACAGCGGCTCATCGAGCAGCAACACCCGCGGCTGCGTGATCAGTGCGCGTGCCAGCGCCACGCGCTGCTGCTGCCCGCCCGAAAGCTCGGCCGGCTTGCGCTCGGCCAGGTGGCCCATCGCCACCCGCTCCAGCAAGTCTTTGGCCTGCTGGCGGCGCGCCGCCTTGTCCACGCCTTTCATCTTCAGGCTGAAGGCCACGTTGTCGAGTGCCGAGAGATGCGGAAACAGCGCAAAGCTCTGGAACATCATCGCCGTGCCGCGGCCGGCGGCCGGCAGGTCGGTGATGTTGCGGTTTTCCAGCAGGATGTCGCCGCTGGTGACGGATTCGTGACCCGCCATCATGCGCAGCGTGGTGCTTTTGCCGCAGCCCGAAGGCCCGAGCAGGCAGCAGTAGCTGCCGCTGGCAATGCGCAGGTTAATGCCGTCGACGGCCGGCTTGTCTTGCTGCGCGTACCGTTTGGTCAGCGCAATGGCTTCAATGGCGGTGGGAGGCGGGCTGGCAAGGGCGTTCATGCCAACCTCTGTGCAAGGCCTGTGCCAGCTTTGTATGCGATTTATGATCAGATTGTGTACAAAATGCATGGTTCTGGTGCCGAGCAAGCCGTGCCTGCCTGCCATGCTGGTGCATGCTGTAACCAGAAGTTCCTGCAACTTCCGGCTGTCAGGTTTGGGTGTGCCCCGTGTCCTCTTTTCAGGTTTTCTTCCTGTCGCCGCCGGGGCTTGAAGCCAGCAGTCCATGGCCTACCATCAGCGCTTCCGTCTTATGGAGCCGTCCTTGATCACCCTGCACCACCTCAACAATTCCCGCTCGCAACGCATCCTCTGGCTGATGGAAGAGATGGGCCTGCCTTATGAAATCCAGCGCTACCAGCGCGACCCTAAAACCATGCTGGCGCCGCCTTCACTGCGCGCGGTGCATCCGCTGGGCAAGTCGCCGGTGATCACCGACGGCGAGTTCACGCTGGCTGAGTCGGGCGCCATCATTGAATACCTGGTGGCCCGCTACGGCGCCGGCCGGCTGGCGCCCGAGGCCGGCACGCCAGAGCATCTGCGCTACACCTACTGGCTGCATTACGCGGAGGGCTCGGCCATGCCGCCGCTCTTGCTCAAGCTGGTGTTCGACAAGGTGGAAAACTCGCCCATGCCTTTTTTTGCCAAGCCGATTGCCCGCGCCATCGCCGGCAAGGTCAAGAAGACGTTTATCGAGCCGCAGCTGCGGCAGCACCTGGACTTCCTCGAAATGTCGCTGGGCCAGAGTGAGTGGTTTGCCGGCGCCGAGTTCAGCGGCGCAGACATCCAGATGAGCTTTCCGCTGGAGGCGGCCGCCGCGCGCGGCGGGCTCAATGAGAGCCGGCCAAAGCTGATGGATTTCCTGGCGCGCATCCATGCCCGGCCCGCTTACCAGCGTGCGATTGTGCGTGGCGGGGAGTTTGAGCTGCAGTGATTGTTGGCCGTACTTGCCGAGCACGCTATTAAATCAATAGCTGCTTGCGCCTGTTCCTAAAGGGCTGGAGCCGTTTTTGGCTTGCTATTTGRCCTGCTGTTTCCAGTTTCTGGCGTGATTGGCAGGCCCGGCGCCTGTTTGCTGCGCACAAACTGCAGGGCCTGCGGCTGGCCGACCAGCACGCACTGCTTGCCGGTGCGCCGGCAGTGGTCCTGCACACGCYAGTAGGCGTCATGGCTGACGCAGCCGGTCTGGCAGATCACCAGGTCGGCGGCGACCAGGCTGGCCTCCAGTGCGGCCGCGCCCTGCAGGTCGTCGCCCGCATGGTGCAAAAAGTGCCCGCCGGCCATTTCAATGACGCGCCGGGCCGCGGTGGTGCCGGCGCCTTGCTCGCCCACGCACAGCACCGACTTTTCATGCAGGGCGGCTGTGGCGTCCGAATTCGTCAAAGCCGCCGCCAGCGCTGCGGTGGCCTGCGGGGCCACCGCGCCCTTTTGCCGGCCCAGGCGTTCCCGCACCAAGCCCTGCAAATCATGCACGCGGCCCATCAGCCATTCCACCCGGCGCGCCAGCGTCAGCCGTTTGGGCAGGCCTGGGATGGCATCTTCCACGGCCTGGCGGTCTTCGCGCTCCCAGGCCAGCGCTGTCTCCCGCACCATCGCCGCCGCACGCAGGCGCACCGCCAGGGATTGCAGGCGCGCGATTTCTGCGGCCTGTGCGGCAATCACGGTGCTGCAGCGCTTCTGGATTTCGCCGTATTGGGCGAGCAGGGCGCGGTGTTCGCGGTYAAGGCCGGGCAGGGCGTTACAGGGTCCTTGCATGTCGGGGCTCCATAAGATGAAGGCGCCCCCGTCAGCCAGCCGATACGTAACTGAAAGAGAGGGCAAAACCCATCTTAAATGAGAATTGATCTCAATTGGAGCAAAGATTTATGCCGCTTTGGGTAAACAGATGAAACCCCGAAGCAATCCTTTTTGCTATTAATTCAGGAGCTGCTTGCGCCCGTCCCTATTGGTTAAAGCCCCGATTTTCGCTTAAAAAACGCAGGGCTTTTGGGTCGTGGGCCGTCAGAGTTCAGCCGCTTCCACCAGAAACCGCACCCGCTTCACGCCCTGCCACTCGTCCGCATCCAGTCGAAAAGCCAGCTTGACCCGCGCGGGCAGCGATTCGGTGTGGCCAAACCAGATGCCGTCGACCGGCTGGCCCTGATGCTTGAGCTTGAGCGCCAGGTGTTTTTCACCCACCAGCCGCTGCGACACGACTTCCACCACTTCGCTGAAAGTCGGCGCTGCAAACCCCTGGCCCCAGACCTCCTTGTGCAGCGTGTCGACCACGTCGGTGCGGCGGTATTCGGCCGGCAGCGGGCCGTCGGTATCCATGCGGCGCGTCAGCGTGGCGGCGTCCAGCCATTCGTGCGCCACCTGCTGCAGCGCGCTTTCAAACACTTCAAAGTGCTCTTCGGCAATGGTGCAGCCGGCCGCCATGGCGTGGCCGCCAAAGCGCAGCAGTACGCCGGGGTGGCGCTTGGCCACCAAATCGAGCGCGTCGCGCAGATGAAAGCCGGGAATCGAGCGGCCCGAGCCTTTGAGCTCGTGCTCCTTGCCGTCGGCCTGGCTGGCGGCAAACACGAACGTCGGGCGGTGCAGCTTGTCTTTGACGCGTGAAGCCACGATGCCGACCACGCCTTCGTGGAACTCAGGGTCGAAGATGGCAATCGCTGGCGGCGGCTCCTCGTCTTCATCAATCATCGCGTCGGCCGCCAGCTGCGCCTGCTCGCGCATGCCGGCTTCAATGTCGCGGCGTTCGCGGTTGATGCCGTCCAGCATTTGCGCCAGCTCATCGCCGCGCGCCGGGTCGTCGGTCAGCAGGCATTCAATGCCCAGCGTCATGTCGCTGAGCCGGCCTGCCGCATTGATGCGCGGGCCCAGCGCAAAGGCAAAGTCAAACGTGGTGGCGACCGGCGCCTGCCGGCCCGCGGCCTTGAACAAACTCGCCAGGCCTGCGGGCAAATGACCCGTGCGTATGCGCTTGAGGCCCTGCGCCACCAGCCGGCGGTTGTTGGCGTCCAGCTTCACCACGTCGGCGACGGTGCCCAGCGCGACGAGCGGCAGCAGCGTATCAAGCTTCGGTTGTGTGGCTGCATTAAAGGCACCACGTTCGCGCAGCTCGGCCCGCAGCGCCAGCAGCACATAAAACATCACGCCCACGCCGGCAATCGATTTGCTTTCAAACGTGCAGCCGGGCTGGTTCGGGTTGACGATCACGTCGGCCTCGGGCAGCACCACTTCGCCGTCTTTCAGCGCAGGCAGGTGGTGGTCTGTCACCAGCACCTGCATGCCCAGGGCGCGCGCACGCGCCACACCGTCGATGCTGGCGATGCCGTTGTCCACCGTCACCAGCACGTCAGCGCCAGCGGCCTTCACGCGCTCGGCAATGGGCGGCGTCAGGCCGTAGCCGTCGGTGACGCGGTCGGGCACCAGGTAGCTGACTTGCTGCGCGCCCAGCAGCCTGAGGCCCCGCAACGCCACGGCGCAGGCGGTGGCGCCGTCACAGTCGTAGTCGGCCACCACGCAAATCTTTTTGCCGGCGGCCATCGCATCGGCCAGCAGGCGTGCCGCCTCAGCGGCGCCGTGCAATGACGCGGGCGGCAGCAGCCGGGCCAGCCCGTCGTCCAGCTCGTCTGCCGCGTTCACGCCGCGCGCGGCATACAGCTGCGCCAGCAGCGGGTGAATGCCGGCCTGCTGCAGCGCCCAGACGCTGCGCGGGGGCACATCGCGTACCTGTATTTTCATGTGTGTCTACTATCTTTTTTATAGCTGGTCGCGCAAGTGCCATAAGGGCTGCGGCATCAAAAGGCTTGAAATTTTGGCCAAAAAACCGGTTTTTTGTGTCTCAAACGTCTGCCAGCCGCGCTCGCCRCACAGCGTCAGCCGCACGGCCTCGCCTGCGCGCTGGCGGGCCAGCAGCTGTGCAATCTCGCCGGCATCCAGCGCAGCCCAGGCCTGGGCATAGGCTTGCCAGTCGTCAGCAAAAACCGCTTGCGCCAGGCTGCGTGGTGCGGTCGGCGCCTGGCTKGCAGGTTCATACCCAGCGGGCAGGGCGCCGCTGCCGCTCAGCCAGAAGGAGTTGACCGGCAACTGCCGCCGCGCCGCGCGCTCGTCGTTCAGCGCATGGGTGTACAGCAGCATCTGCATTTCGTTTTGCAAGAGCTTCATCTTGCGGGCGATGCTGCCCTTGRCCTCCGTTTTTCCGCCGGGCAGCCAAGGGTCCACATTGCGGCCCAGCACGCGATCCAGTGAGGCCGTGGGCAGGTTCCGAACCACCTCGCCCTCAGCCAGCCAGCGCGCCGGCCCCAGCGCCGGCACATAGTGAATCGTGATGCCGTCGTCATCAAAGTAAGGCTGCATGGCCGCCAGCAAGGTGCGGGATTCGGCTTCAGTCAGTCCCAATGCAGCCGGGTCCGTCAACGTGGCGTGCTCGCGGCCCATGGCCCAGTGGCAGGGCGTTACCCAGGCCCAAGCCTTGCCAGTGCCGGCCTGCAGGTGCTGCGCCGCATCCTGCGCCGCCCACGGAATCAGCCCGTCAGGCGTATCCGCAGTGGCAAGGCCCAGTGCCTGGCTCAAGGCCCGCTCGTGCGGCGGCGACAGCGTGTGGGCGTCCGCCACATCAGTGCGCACTGACTTCATGCCCTTGAGCAATTGCTTGAGGTTGCGCGTGCTGTCGGCCGGCAGCGCCTTCATCGTCGGCAGCCAGGCTTCCGCACCGCAGGCCGCAAAGGGAAGCAGCAGGTGCGGACC
>NZ_JBFUAZ010000153.1:0-7784 GCF_056406035.1 Polaromonas sp. P1_E1_2
ACCGTCATCTCCGAAGCCACCGCCGACATGCTCTGCGCCCGCGAAGAAACCTTCGGGCCTTTTGCTCCAGTGTTCCGCTTCCAGAAAGAGCAGGAGGCGATTGACGCGGCCAACAACACCGAATTCGGTCTGGCCAGCTATTTTTACAGCCGCGACATCGGCCGCATTTACCGAGTGGCCGAGGCGCTGGAGTACGGCATGGTCGGCATCAATGCGGGTGTGATCGCGACCGAACACGTGCCCTTCGGCGGCGTGAAGCAGTCGGGCCTGGGCCGCGAGGGCTCCCGCCACGGCATGGAAGAGTACCTCGAGATGAAGTACCTGTGCCTCGGGGACATCCAGCGCTGAGCTGAACCGCCACACATCCGCAACCGCCCTTACCACTGAAGAATCCATGCGCCTGCTGCTTGTGGAAGACGAAGCCGAGATGGCCTCGTGGCTGGTGCGCGCATTCAAGCAAAGCGGCTTTGTGCCCGACCATGCGTCGGACRCCGGCACCGCCGAGTCGCTGTTGGCCGGCAATGACTACGACGCGATCGTGCTCGACCYGCGGCTGCCCGACAAACACGGGCTGAACCTGCTGGCCGACATTCGCAAGGCAGGCAACCGCACGCCCGTGCTGGTGCTGACCGCGCAGGGCTCGCTTCAAGACCGGGTCAAAGGCCTGAACGTCGGCGCTGACGACTTCCTGACCAAACCCTTTGCGATTGAAGAACTCGAGGCCCGCATCGCCGCACTGGTGCGACGCAGCCGGGGGCGCTCGCACGCGCCGCTGCAGTGCGGTTCGCTCTCATGCGCCCACGACAGCCGCGCCTTCACGTTGGCCGGCACGCTGCTGCAACTCACGCCGCGCGAAGGCGCCGCGTTGTCGGTGCTGCTGGCGCGCAGCGGCTCGCCGGTAGAAAAGTCGCAACTCTCGGCCAAGGTGTTTCCGGCCGACAGCAATGCCGGCCCTGACGCCATCGAACTGGTGCTGCACCGGCTGCGCCGCAAGCTCGACGGCGGCGACGTGCGCATCGTCACCGTGCGCGGCTTGGGCTACATGCTGGAAAGCATCACGCCGGAAAGCACCGCGCATGAAGATACTGCGGACTGACCCCGACCGCTTCGGCATACGCGCGCGCCTGTTGACGCTGCTGCTGCCGGCCATCCTGGGCCTGCTGGCCCTGGACAGCTGGAACGACTACCGCGCACTACGCAACCAGGTGCAGGACGCCTACGACCAGGCCATGCTCGAATCCGTCCATGTGCTGCGCGGCAGTCTGTCGGTAGGTCCGGACGGCTTGCTGCACCTGAACGCGCCATTGGCGGTACAGGCGGTGGTCGATGCCGCCGGCCCGCTGCAAAAGTACCTGCATATCGGGTTGACGCCGCAAGGGGTGGACTCTGCAAGTGAGGTGACCTTGCTAGGCGCAACCGACCTGCCTGCACCGCCTGCGCAGCAAGCCCCCTCGCCCTCTTCCATCGCCTCCCCCGTGGTCTGGTACGACAGCGACTACCGGGACCATGCAGTGCGCGTGGTGGCGCTTCAAAGCAAAGTGCTTGACGAGCGTGGCCAGGCCTTTGACCTGCTGATCCAGGTGGCCGAAAGCACCGAGCCGCGCGACCGGGCGCAGGCGGCCACGCTGCGCCAGGAATTGATACGCGACACCCGAATGGTGCTGGTGATGATTCTGCTGGTCTGGCTGGGTGTGACCTGGTCCCTGCGGCCGCTGGAACGCCTGCGCAAAACCGTGCTGCAAAACAAGGGGCGTGACCTCAAGCCGCTGGACACTACCAACGTGCCACATGAAGTGGCGCCGCTGGTCGACGCCGTCAACCAGCACCTGGCCAGTTACCGCGATTTGCTTGAGCAGCAATCGCAGTTCCTGGCCGACGCATCGCACCAGCTGCGCACACCGCTGGCCATCATGCTGACCCAGGCCGGGGTTGCGCTGCGAGAAAAAGACCCTGAGCAGTTGCATTCCACCTTGCGCGCCATGGTCGTGCAGATCTCGCGCAGCCGGCGCCTGTGCGAGCAGTTGCTGTCGCTGGCCCATGCGAGCGACGGTGCACCATCCGAAGATGCGCCCGCCGTCGTGGACCTCAACAGCATCGCGCGGGACGTGGTGCTGCAGCACCTGACACTGGCCCATGAGAAAGACCAGGACCTGGGCCTGGACGCTGCTGAAGATGCACCGGTGCCCGACGCGCTGCACAAAAACCCTGCAGTCCCGGTACTGGCTCGCGGCGCCGAACTGCACGAGGCGCTGTCCAACCTGGTGCACAACGCCATTGTCTACAGCCCGCCGGGTGGGCACATCACCGTGAAGGTGAGCGCCGGCGATGGCGCGGCGCTCGCCGAGGTGCGCGACGACGGCCCGGGCATAGCCAAAGCGCGGCACGCAGAAGTGTTTGAACGCTTTCATTCGGCCGGCCCGACGGAAAAAGGTGCGCGCGGCGCCGGGCTCGGTATGGCCATCGCACGCGCCTATGCCAGGCGCAACGGTGGCGACATCGAGCTGGGCGATGCAGGCTCCGGCCCCGGCTTGCGCGCCATCCTGCGGCTGCCGCTGGCGTCCGATCCCCAGGGTTGAACGCACACGGCTGAGCCGTAGCCGGCAGCGCCGCAGGCGCCACCGGCCCTGTTAGTGATAACACGTATTTTGAGTTCGGCTGCGTAAAACGAAAGCCGATTGGAAGCCTCGCTTCCTAACATCCGCTCCATCCCAAACGCCCCCAGTCGACTGCAACTTGTGCACCGGCCAAAGGCAGGGCCACCACCAAGGAGACACGGATGACTCACCCCCCGTTTGTGACAACGCCCGCAGCGGCGCAGCCATGGAGCAAACCCCTATGAACATGAAGAACCGAAACTTCGTGCGGGGCCTGTGCCTCATGGCGATCGCCCTGCTCTTTGGCGGGGTGTCGCTGAACTACTCAATAGGCGAATTAAGCCGGTCCGGACCCGGCATGTTCCCCCTGATCGTGAGCTCCCTGCTGTTTGTGATTGGCGTTCTCACGGTGGTGCGCTCGCACTTCTATGACCCTGTCCCCCTGGACTACGGCGTCAAAAATATCGCCCTCATTCTGCTGAGCCTCGTCGGGTTTGCAGTGATTTCCCACTACCTCAACATGATTCTGGCCATCATCTTTTTGGTGTTTTGTTCCACGCTTGCAGGTACGTCGTATTCCGTGGTGCGCAACATCAAGATCTCGGTGGGTCTGATCCTGGTTGCCTTTGCCTTCAAAAACTTTCTCGGCCTTAGCCTGCCTCTCTACTGATGGACATCCTGCATAACCTCTCGCTGGGTTTCGAGCATGCGCTGACCTGGCAAAACCTCCTTTATTGCGCTCTTGGCTGCACGGTGGGCACACTCATCGGTCTGCTGCCGGGACTGGGCCCTTTGTCGACCATCAGCCTGTTGCTGCCCCTGACTTATTCCATTCCCACCGGCGGCGCGCTCATCATGCTGGCCGGCATTTACTACGGGGCCCAATATGGCGACAGCGTGAGCGCCATCACGATGAAGATCCCGCATGCCAGCAGCATCGTCGCCTGTATAGACGGCTACCAGATGACGCTCAAGGGAAAAACCGGCCTGGCCCTGTTCACCGCGGGCATTTCCAGCTTCATTGGCGGCACCGTGGCCATTGTGGTGCTTTCGACCCTGGCTCAACCACTGGGTGAAGTGGGCTTCTTGTTTGGGCCGGCTGACTATTGCGCCCTCATGCTGCTGGGGTTTTTCTGCGTGAGCTTTGTCAGCAGCGGCAGCCTGCTCAACGGCTTGGCCATGGCCATGGTCGGCGTCCTGCTCGGGATGGTGGGTACCGATGTGAACAGCGGCACTGCGCGCTACACCATGGACCTGCCCTTCCTGATGGACGGGATTGGCCTGATCAGCATCGCCCTGGGCTGCTTCGGCATTGCCGAGGTGGTGAAAAATCTCGACAACAAAAACGTCCTCACACCGTTCAACGGCGAGATCAAGCTCATGCCGACCTGGCCCGAGTTCAAGCGCATCATCCCCAGCGCCCTGCGCGGCAGCATCATCGGCTCGGTCCTGGGCATACTGCCCGGCGGCGGCCCCACGATTGCCCAGTTCGCCGCCTACGCCGCCGACAAGAAGTTCAGCAAATACAAGCATGAGATCGGCACCGGCTGCATCGAAGGCGTGGCCGGGCAGGCCGCCGCCGACGAGGCCGCCGCACGCACCAGCTTTATCCCGCTCATGGCCATCGGCATTCCCGAAAATGCCGTCATGGCCCTGATGATGGCCGCCTTCGTCATCAAGGGGATCCAGCCCGGCCCCAACATGATCGCCAGCCACCCCGATTTATTCTGGGGTCTGGTGGCCAGTATGTGGGTGGGCAACTGCTTTCTCGTCATCCTCAACGTGCCCCTGGTGCGCTACTGGCTGTCGGTCTTCAAGATTCCCTACACCGTGCTGTTTCCGGCGATTCTCTTTTTCTGCTGCATCGGCACCTTCAGCATCAACAACAGCCTGGACGACATCTACATCACAGCCGTGTTCGGCCTGGTGGGCTATTTGTTTTTGCGCCTGGAGATGGAAGCCGCGCCACTCCTGCTGGGTTTCATTCTGGGACCCATGCTGGAGGAAAATTTCCGCCGCGCCATGCTTCTCAGCCGGGGTAGTTTTAGCGTCTTCGTCAACCGCCCCATCAGCGGGACCTTGCTGGCCATGATCGGAACTCTGGTCGTGTGGCAGGTCGTGGTGTTTGTCCGCAAGTTGTGGAAATCACCCGACCATGTCATTCATGCCGGCAGCAGCACGCCCACGGCAGCTTCGGCAACCGCCACGACTGTGCCCGTAGCCACCGGGGAATAAGGCTGGCCCGGCGAAGCGGCACGCCCCCCGAACCCTCTCGCGACGGTTCGGGGGCTTGTGTCACGCGGCTGATGTGGTGAAATGAGCGTCCCCTTCAGGAGACACGCCACCATGAACCGCAGACTCTTCATCCAGGCCGGGGCCGTCGGCTCGCTGGCCCTTTTTGCTCCTTTTTTGATAGCTGCTCGCGCACAACCAGCGGGCGCTGCAGGTACAAAACGCCATGGAATCGTGATCCAGGTCAGCGACAACGATCCGGCCAAGTGGAACCTGGCGCTGAACAACGCCAAAAACCTGCAGGACGACGTGGGCGCCGCCAACGTCGACATTGAAATCGTCGCCTACGGCCCCGGCATCGGCATGCTCAAGCTGGAGTCGCCCACCGGCGCGCGCGTCGCCGACGCCGCCAAAGCCGGCATCAAGGTCACCGCCTGCGAAAACACCATGCGCGGCCAGAAGTTGACGAAAGACGACATGCTGGCTGGCATCAGCTATGTGCCCGCCGGCGTCACGGAGATCATGAAGAAGCAGCACGAAGGCTGGGCCTATTTGAGGCCATGATGGGCAGTCAGGCTTGGGTTGGCTTCGCCAGGCTACCGCTTCTATAATCAGCACCAACGCGGGTGTAGTTCAATGGCAGAACTTTTGCTTCCCAAGCAAATAGCGTGGGTTCGATTCCCATCACCCGCTCCAATATCAGCCAGTTTTTTTTGGGATTTTTGAGGATTTGGCATTCCACCCCAAGGTTTGCCCAAGGCTCAAAACCGTCGCTTGCGCTCGCACTTTCGAGAAGCAACGCACAGCGGCCAATACACCCATTCGGTGGACGCTGAATACCGCTCATCACAAGCGCTAATATCTTCGTATGCCCAAAATACTTCATTGGATGCTGAAGCCATTTGAGTTCTTTAAAACCATAAAGGCCGTATGGACGGCCCCCACTGTTGAACATCGACTCGATCCTGAATTTTCGGCAGTCACATCTTCGTGGGCGCCGCCTGTCATGCCTCCCAGAAAAATCTTCGAGCAGTTGCTGGTTGTGCTGGATTCTTCGGACGTAGGGGAACAGATGTATTCGCTGATGGTGAAAAATAAAGGGAGCGAAGCATTGCATCAGCTTGAGCTGCATTACGCGCAGCTCTTGCAGCCTGACTGCTTCGGTGTTGACCAGACTCACATGCCACGCGACATCTGGATAAAGCCACCAATCCACATACCAACGCTTGAGGCTCAAGAGAGCAAGACATTTGAAGTGTCAGGTTGGGCAGGACATGAGTTCTATGACGGTCCAATCGAAGCATCAATGCCCTTGGTAATCGGCAAAAACAGTCGCAATGGCGAGGACGTGCAAAGACACCAGATTATGGTGGAGGTGTGCATGCCCAGCATACGTAGCGAACTAATAGGGTGGCAAGAGCTGGCCAAAATCAGAAAAGCCCAAGTGAAACGCCGCACCGAGACGCCAGGCAGTTCGCCTGCCTCCGGGTCGCCGTCGGTATAGGAAATCTGCGTCCAGACCACCCTCAACGCATCACGATGATGACGATACCCAGCAAAGTCAAGCCGCTACCCGCCAGCGTGATGGCCTTGATGGCGTCCTGGTCCTTGAACAGCAGATGACTGAGCGGAAAAACCAACACCGGCGTACACAACGTCACCAGCGTGGTAACGGACAGCGGTATGTAGCGCATGGCGCCGATCACGCACATTTGCGCTGAAATGGTGGTCACACCGATCAGGGCGTACAGCGCCATGCCACTGCGGCTGGCTGAGCGCAGGCGGGCGGCCATCGCGCCCTTGTCGGCGGTGAAAACCAGGAGCAGGGCCAGGCCGCTGGCGGCGCCTATCAGCGCGCCCACGACGGGTTCATTCCAGCTGCGCACCGCAGATCCCCTGAGGACGTTTCCGATCGCATATGCCAGCGAGCTGCCCATACCCAGCAAAAAGGCGGATTGCAGCGCCCGCTGAAGCGCGGTGGATTGCACAGGCGCAGGTGCGGGGCCTCCGTCGGGCGCCAGCGCTGCCGTGGAACCGCGGCGCGAAAAAAAGCCGGGCTTGTAGCTGACCAGCATCAGCCCGCCTATCGTCATGACCATGCCCAGCGCCACCAGCATGCTCAGGCGCTCACCCAGCAGCAGCCAGGCCATCAGTGCGGTGAACAGCGGGCTGCTGATCTGGAAAACACTGGCCTTGGCCGGTCCGAAACGCACCACGGACTCGTAAAAAAACCAGCGCCCCAGGTAGGTGGCAAACGCACCGGCGGCGGCAAAAAGCCAGAACGCCTGCGCGTTCCACTGCAAGCCATCCGTGCGCAGACCCATCTGCACCAGCGTGGCCAACGCAGAAAACACCACGTTCGAGGAAGCCGCGATGAGAAAGCCCAGGCCCAGCTCCAGGCGACTGGATGCCACCTTGGTAACCAGAATGGAGACCGTGAAAAGCAACAGCGCAGCGCTGGCCAGCAAGTAACCGAGGAAGGAATCAGTCATCCGTATTCATCATCTTATTGACCGTTGGCGCCTGTTGGACGTGCGCCACCAGCTATAAAATYCATAGCAACTTATTCATATCTTGAACGCCTCGAGTGACTCGGGCGCAAACAATTCGGCAGGCTTGAGCAACCGCTTTGAAAGGCCCTGCTCAAACGAGTAACGTAAAAAGGTCTGCAGCGTGGCTTCGTTCTTCTCAAACCCGTAAGGCCAGAAATCTTCGCCCATCTCACGCTTGACCTGCTCGATGTGCGACGTCAGCCAGGGCAGCATGACTTTGAGTGCCGCTGTTTCGTACAGGTCTTCGTAAGTGCGCCGCTGCGACTCCTCCAGCGCCTTCATCAGCGCGCGCGCCACCCAGCGGTTGGCTTCATACACGTCGCGGCGAATCGCCACCGTATGCATGATGGGGAAAATTTTCGTTTCCTTGAAGTAATTGCGCTCGACCTGCTCGTAGTCTTCAAAG
>NZ_JBFUAZ010000154.1:0-7750 GCF_056406035.1 Polaromonas sp. P1_E1_2
GTAGCTGAAGCGCGCCCCCAAGGCCCGCCAGAAGTGCGCCCAATGCAAAAACCGCTGTGAATAACCACGCCTGGTTCACACCCAGCGCGCTGACCATTTCGCGATCCTGCGTGGCGGCTCGAACGAGGGTACCCCAGCGGGTTTTGGTGAGCAGGAGCCAAAGCAGACCCAGGACGACAGGCCCCGCGACGATCAGGAAAAGATCATAGGAAGGAAACTGACGCCCCAAAATCGACACAGAGCCAGTCAGGCCGGGAGCCCTGGGGCCAAGCAGCTCCTCGGGGCCCCAAAACCACAGCACGCCATCCTTGATCACCAGGCCAAGCGCAAACGTTGCAAGCAACTGAAAGAGTTCCGGTGCACGGTAAATACGGCGCAGCAACAAAACCTCGACCAGGCCGCCGAGAACACCAACAGCCAAAGCGGCAATCAGCAAGGCAGGCCAGAAACCCAAGGTATTGCCAAGAGCACTGACCAATGAATAGGCAACGTAGATGCCCACCATGAAAAAAGATCCATGGGCAAAGTTGACAATCCGGGTAACACCAAAGATCAACGACAAACCAGCCGCCACGAGAAACAGCGACGATGCACCGGCCAGGCCATTAAGCAACTGCACGATAAAGCCTGAGAAGCTCATGAACAAACCTTTTTTCTGCGGGATAGCATGACCGGCAAGCAGCGCACAGTGGACACACCTTTAACATGACGGCGGCACCGGAACTGCCGGCCAACCGCCATGAGTGCATGCACGAGGCGCGGCACCTGCCGCCGTCAACACTTGCCTCGGTCTAATCGGCAGCGCGCATTTTTTTCACTTCGGCGTTGCTGGGCTGGACTTTTGAACCATCGATATATCGATAGTCGACCATCACGCCCTTGCCGCCTTCATTTTTTGTGCGTCCCACATAGGCACCCATGGTGGACTGGTGGTCTTCCGGGCGAAAAACCACGGGGCCAAAGGGTGTTGTCACGTTCAGGCCGCGGAAAGCGGTAATCAGCTTTTCCGTATCGGTCGATTTGGCTTTTTTCATGCCTTCGGCCAGGGACTTGATGGCGCTATAGCCGACCACGGAACCCAGGCGCGGATAGTCTTTGTACTTGCCGTGATAAGCAAGAAAGAAAGCCTTGTGTTCGGGTGTCTGGATGCCGTACCACGGATAACCGGTAACCACCCAGCCGTTGGGCGTTTCCTCCTTGAGCGGGTCGAGGTATTCGGGCTCGCCCGTCAGCAGGCTGACGACTTCACGCCCCTGAAACAGGCCACGGGTATTGCCTTCACGAACAAACTTCGAGAGGTCGGCACCAAAAAGAACATTGAAGATGGCGTCCGGCTTGGCGTCCGCCATGGCCTGCACAACACTGCCCGAGTCGACCTTGCCCAGTGGAGGCGCCTGCTCGGCCACGAACTCTACATCGGGCTGCGCGGCCTTCAGCAAGGTCTTGAACGTCGCTGCTGCGGACTGCCCATACTCGTAGTTGGGGTACACCACCGCCCAGCGCTTTTTCTTCATCGCAACGGCTTCGGGGACCAGCATGGCCACCTGCATGTAGGTGGAGGTCCGCAAGCGGAATGTGTAGCGATTACCGTTTTGCCAGACGATTTTGTCCGTCAGAGGCTCCGCTGCCAGAAAAAAGAACTTTTTCTGCTTGGCGAAATCGGTGAGCGCCAGGCCGATATTGGAAAGGAAAGAGCCTGTCAGCACGTCGACTTTTTCGCGCGAGACAAGTTCTTCGGCTGCACGGACCGCATCGCCCGGGTTTGCGTTGTCGTCGCGAATAATCAGCTGGACCTTCTTGCCGTTGATTCCGCCGCCAGCATTGATTTCCTCAACGGCCAGTTCCATGCCTTTCTTGTACGGTTCCAGGAAAGCAGGCTGGGCCTTGTAGCTGTTTATTTCCCCTATCTTGATGACGCCTTGGGCATGAGCGTTCACGAATGAGGTGATCAGCCCGAGGAAAGCGACGGTGCTCAGCATTTTGTGGTGCAGCTTCATAAGTACTCCTGGTTGTCTTGGGTCAGATGGAAGGCGAAAGGCGATGGGTCATGACGATGAGCGATGGATTGGCAGCCCGGGGCTACCTTAACCCATCCTCCCCCTTGATTTCACTGGTTTGAAGCCCCCCCACACGCGGCAGGGGCCGGCCGCTGTCCGTAACGACGACCGCCACCACAATTTCGTTGGCGCGGGGAGCGTCGGCGATGCGGGCTTCCATCGCATCGAAATGGCTGCGCACGAATGCGGCATCCTTGTGTCCCAGCGGCACGTCAATGGCAGTACCAAGACCACCGCGCTTTTTACTTGACGGCACCAGAGCAGCACCCTTTTCCACCGCCAGACGCAGGGGCGCGCCCAGCCTGGGATGCAGGATCGCTGCCGCATGCTCCAGCTCACCGGCCTCACCCACGATGGCGGCCTTGCCGTAACTATGGGCTTGGCCCGGGGCAATGCCAAGGGCCTGCACGCACTTTTGCCCCAGCAGCCCGCCAAGCTCCTCACCAATGTCAATCAGCGCATCGAGTTTTTCCGCGTACACCCCGGCAAAAGGATTCTCGATCACGGCCATCGCCAATGCCTTTCGCGTCGGGGGAGTGACGRCCTTTCCCATCTCGATGTATGTTTCGTCGATTTGCACAACAATTTTTCGAATCCTGGCTGTCATGGTTTTTCCTTGTCTCGGTGCCTGCTAAGTATCTGGCGCATCGGGTTTAACGCAAGCCATCCCATTTGGCGATGGCACTGGCGGCCAGCCCACCCACCCGGGCGTGAATGCGCGGGCCCGTGCTCATGGCCAGGATGAAAACGATTTCGTCCGACAAGGGAGCCCCCGGCACACGCACCTCAATTGCGTCGAAATGGCTACGGACATAACTGGCATTGACGTGCGTTAAAGGAACATCCAGCGCCGTACCCGGTGCACCCACTTTTTTTGTCGAAGGGACAATGGACAAGGCGTTACCGGGCTGGCCGGTTTTTTCCTCAGCCTGCCCACGCGCATAAGCGTTGCGATCGCCTTTCCAGCCAAGCAGCTCACGCATCGCGTACCCGCCAGGCACATGCCAGAGCGCACCATGCTCCAGTTCCCCGGCCGCGCCCACGATTGCCCCTTTTCCATAACCCTCAATATGTTCGGCTGGCACATCCATTGCGGCGCGCAGACGCTCGGCCATCTGGATACCAACAGGCTGAAGCTGGTCCATCATCGGCAAGATATTGGGCTCATATCGCCCGGCAAATGGATTGGTCAGCACCGCGGCAATCGCGCCGCGCAGCAAAGGCACAGGCGCTACCGGCCCGAATTCATGCCGTATCTGCTCCACGTGCGTAAAAATACGCCGAATTTCAATCATGGTGTGAGGTCCATTCATTTCATTAAGCAAATACCGAACCAGCCGGCACTGCAGCACTGCGATTTTGCAATCGTTGCTGCGTTTTATCAGAGGTGGTCATCAGCTGGTTTTGACAAACCAGCGCAGCCGACCAGATCAGTCCCGCAGCCTGTAAAGCCTGGGCGCGTTCAAGCCCGGCGCGCAATGCACGCCGAACCGTCTCCGCCTCCAGCAACGGCACGTCAGTTGTCACCAGCATTTCGCCAAGGTCGGTGTCGTCCTTCAGGTCACAAGCCCTGCTGCGCTTGATCCGCATGTCGGCAACATCGACCGCATTCGCAATCATGGTGGCTGCGGCATCCGCTTGCGCGGCGGTATACGCAAGGACCGTAACACTGTCGGCAATACCCAGTGAAAAGCTTCGCCCCCGCCAACCGCTGGTAGCGACGCCGCGAACTGGAAGCGCGCTGGAAACCTCGAATTGCCCGTCGGTATGAACACCGGCCAATACCTCGTTTGCATCAAGGCGTGCCAGATCCGCATACAGGCCGATCCGCACCGATTGCGCCGGCGCCAAATGCAGGGCAATGTCGCCGCCGTTGTTGACCCAAGCGCGGTCTACTCCGCTATTGACGTAGCAGGCAACCAACTCCTGCGCGACCGCACCCGCCACGGCCGCCATCGGGGTGATGAAATCGCGCCGGTAGGGGCGGCATGCATTCCACATGCGCCGGGCAACGACCCCCTGCAGATAACACTCATCCAGTACGGGCTGCCGCAAGAGGGGAAGTTCCTCAACCAGCTCGCCGAGGATACCGCTGAAACGCTCCCAAGCTTTGGCATGAGCAGCCTCAACCGCAACCGGCCTTCCATAGGCGCCAATGATGATGTCCATCGGCCCGTGCTGGAAATGCCAGCGCCCATCGGGAAGTTGCATGCGTTGAGGGTTCATACGCAAGCGCCTCAGCCCAGCAAGGGGGGACGCGCCAGAGGCCAAGGATTGGCAGAAGGCAGCCTGGCCCATTCCAGGGCGACAGGCGCACCTTCGTTGTGCCAGGCACCGCGACGCAACACATCCTCCAGCGTACGCACATAGTCCATGTGCCCGCCCAGCGCGCGATAGTCGTCAAGCTTCATGCTGAATTCAATGGGAGCCACGATGGCCGGTGTGGGAACGGTTCCGAAACTGTTGTCCGGCATCCGCATGACATCGGCCATCACGGTGATTCCTCCACCAGGCCAGATATAGGCAGGAGCCCCACCACAGGTCACATTCACCAGGGAATTTTTGATGGCACGTGTCAGCAAAACCGGATTTTCAGTCACACCCGCCCGCAGGCTACCGCCCGCTCCGGCAAGGAAAAGCACGGTCGCCAAGGAGGGCTCGCAGTTTTCACCGATACGCTCAACGACATGACGCACTTCCGCCGGCATCTCCTGCTCCACGGGAATGAGCTCTTCGTTGAGCACATACCAGCTTGCATGCTCACCGGTGGTGGATGTCATCAACAAGCGCAGGCCCGGCCAGGCGACATTACCGTCCCACGCCTCGATGATGGACAGGGGATCGGCGATATCCGTCCCACCCCAGCCCGTTCCGGGATTGGCCACCTGGAAATATCGCCCCGGCGTGGACTTTCGTCCGCGCATCCGGACACCTGACGGGCGCATATCGAGACAACGCCCCGCCTGGTGCTCGGTCAGTACACCGGTAATGTGGTCGTCGACAACCACCACCTCGTCGAGCTTGCCGAACAACTGCTTTGCAAAAATGCCAACCGTGGCCGACCCGCAACCCACGCGCATACGCTCTTCTTCAACGCCATTCACGACAGGTGCACGGCCGGCTTGAATCAGTATTTGGGAACCACCGTCAATCGTGAACTCCACGGCTTGCTTGTTGCCGAGCGCCTTCATCATCTCCACCGTGACACGGCCTTCTTTCTTGCTGCCTCCCGTCAGGTGATGCACACCACCCAGGGACAACATCTGCGAGCCATACTCGGCCGTCGTCACATGCCCGATTACCTCTCCCTTGCAGCGCACATTGGCCTGCTCGGCACCCAGGAAGCGGTCAGTGTCAATTTTTACCTTGAAGCTGCAATAGCTGAAAATTCCTTCCGTGACCACAGTGACCAGATCAACACCGGCCGCTTTCGATGAAACGATGAATGGTGCCGGCTTGTAGTCGGGATAGGTTGTTGATGAGCCCACACCCGTGACAAACACTTCATCAGCCAGTAGAAGATCGCCGCTCCATGAAACCGTTGATGCGTCATCCGTGCCACCGGGCAGATCTTTCGGCGCGGAAAGTCCGGCATCTGCGCGCGCCGCAAACGGCACAATATGCGCGCCCTCGCCCGACAGCGTACGGCGCAACAGCAACACTGGGTCGACCCTAACAAGCGTTCCACCGTGGTTGGCATAGCGATCGCAGGCTCCGCTGCGGCCCTCAGAAATCTGGCATAGAACCGGGCAGGCATTGCACTCGATTTTCTCGCTGTTCATTCGCTCGTTTCGCGGCCGGGCCTTTTCCAAAACTTGCGGAAACGTCAAGGCATCCATACCTGGCAGGCCGTCCGTCTTTGTATGTTCAGTCATCGTGCTCGTCCTTCTGCCGCCTTCACCATCCTGGGGCTAATTCACCAATGTAGTGCCCACTTAATTTACATGTTGCATTCACTACATATTAGATTCAATGTAGCGCATACGGATTTCTCACGCAATAGTATTTACATGGCTGTCGTAAACTTATTTAAGAATGTTGTACATACTGAATTTAAATGTTGCGTTCACTACATTAATGTGGCACATTGCCTCTGTGGCGGCATCGTTTGGCCAGTACATGCAATACCTATCGAGACCGCGCAATGGAAAAATCGGCTCATAAATCGGCAGATCATGAACCCATGAGACATCAACGCGGCCTCTCTAATTCATAACCATTACTCCGAATAACACCATGAGCGCTTTCAATGAAGAAACTGTGTTGTCCGTCCATCACTGGACTGATCGCCTGTTTACCTTTACCACCACACGCGACACCTCACTGCGCTTTAGCAACGGCCACTTCACCATGATCGGATTAAGGGTCAACGACAAGCCTTTGCTGCGCGCCTACAGCATCGTGAGCCCCAATCATGAAGAGCATCTTGAATTCCTCAGCATCAAGGTCGCGGAAGGTCCCCTGACGTCACGGCTGCAGCACATCAAGGTCGGCGACAAAATCATCGTTGGGCGCAAGCCAACCGGCACACTGGTAATCGATTACCTGCTGCCAGGTAAACGGCTTTACCTGCTCTCGACCGGCACGGGTCTGGCGCCATTCATGAGCATCATCCGGGACCCGGAGACTTACGAACGGTTTGAACAGATCGTGCTGGTCCATGGCGTGCGGCAGGCAGACGAGCTGGCATATCACGACCTGGTTGTGGATCACTTGCCCCAACATGAATTTCTCGGTGAGCTGATCTCCAGGCAGTTGCTGTACTACCCTACCGTTACGCGGGAGGCTTACCGCAACATGGGCCGCGTCACCGACCTGATCGAAAGCGGGAAAATGTTGGCCGACCTGCAGTTGCCGGCACTGGATCCGGCGCATGACCGTGTGATGATCTGCGGCAGTCCCGCGATGCTCAAGGACCTCAAGCACATGCTGGAAGGCAAGGGCTTCATCGAAGGCAATACATCCAAGCCGGGAGATTTTGTGATCGAACGCGCCTTTGCCGAACAGTAGAGATGGCCCGGCGTTTGCCTTCAACTCATTGCATTGCCGTGGGAAATTGCTCCTCACACCTTCTCGCTTGATCACGCATAAACCGCGACTGGATACCTCTACATGACAGCGAAGACGGCCAAAACCATCAAGCCGCGCACTGCCACAACCAAACGCACGGTCGCCAAGCGGCCCGGCGTACGGGAGCAAGCCGCGCAGACCACGCGCGACAACATTTTGCGCGCAGCCACCCGCGTCTTCGCGCGCTATGGGTATGACGGCGGCAGCGTAGAGAAAATATCCAGGTCGGCCAAGTCATTCGACCGCATGATTTATTACTACTTCGGCAGCAAGGAAGGCTTGTTCATCGAAGTGCTGGAAGACATGTACCGCCGCATGAATGATGCCGAGCTCGAGTTGTCACTGGACATCGACCACCCGGTGGAGTCTCTGACGGACGTGATTTGCTTCGTGGTGTCCTACTACAGCAAAAATCCGGAGTTCATCACGCTGCTCAATACGGAAAACCTGCACCGCGGCAAGCACATCGCCAAATCGCAGCGCGCCCGGGATTACTCGTCTCCCGCCATCGCCATCATCCGGCAACTGCTGGAAAGCGGTGTGCGCAAGAAGATTTTCCGGGCAGACATCTCCGCCCGCAATGTCTATCTGCTGATTGCCGCCACCGGCTACTTCTATATCTC
>NZ_JBFUAZ010000155.1:0-7734 GCF_056406035.1 Polaromonas sp. P1_E1_2
CGGAAGTAGCCCGCAAGCTTGAAAACTCCATTGCCACCGTACAGGGCCTCAAGCACATCTACACCAAGGTGCAGGACGGCGGTGTGAGCGTGACCGCCGAATTCCGGCTGGAAAAGCCGGTACAGGAAGCCGTGGACGATGTGCGCGCGGCCGTGTCGAAAGTGCGCAGCGAATTGCCCGGCGATGTGCGCGATCCGGTGGTCAGCAAGATGGACCTGGCCAGCCAGCCGGTGCTGGCCTTCACCATCCGCTCGCCGCGCATGGACGAGGAAGCGCTGTCCTGGTTTGTCGACAACGACATCTCCCGCAAGCTGCTGGCCGTACGCGGCGTCGGTGCGGTGAACCGCGTGGGCGGCGTCTCGCGAGAAGTCCGCATCGCGCTGGATCCCTCGAAGCTGCAGGCCCTGGGCGCGACAGCTTCCGACATTTCCCGCCAGTTGCGGCAGGTGCAAACCGAAAGCGCGGGTGGACGCGCCGACCTGGGCGGCAGCGAGCAGCCCATGCGGACGCTGGCGACGGTGAAGTCCGCACAGGAGCTGGCGCAGCTTGAGCTGGCGCTCAGCGACGGACGGCGTATCCGCCTCAGCGAGGTCGCCGCCGTGAGCGACACGACCGCAGAACCGCGCGCCGCCGCGCTGCTCGACGGCAAGCCTGTCGTCGGCTTTGAGGTGTCCCGCAGCCGGGGCGAAAGCGAAGTGGCGGTCGGCGCCGCCGTGCAGGCGGCGCTGGCCGAGCTGAAGCAGCAATACCCCGAAGTGGAAGTCCACGAAGCCTTCAACTTCGTCACGCCGGTGCAGGAAGAGTACGACGGCTCCATGCACCTGCTGTACGAAGGCGGCATCCTGGCGGTGCTGGTGGTGTGGCTGTTCCTGCGCGACTGGCGCGCCACCTTTGTGTCGGCCGTGGCGTTGCCGCTGTCGGTGATCCCGGCTTTCATCGGCATGCACCTGCTCGGCTTTTCGATCAACGTCATCACCCTGCTCGCGCTGTCGCTGGTGATCGGTATCCTGGTCGACGATGCCATCGTCGAGGTCGAAAACATCGTGCGGCACCTGCGCATGGGCAAGTCGCCGTACGAAGCCGCCATGGAGGCAGCCGACGAAATCGGCCTGGCCGTGGTGGCCACCACGTTCACGTTGATCGCCGTGTTCCTTCCCACCGCCTTCATGAGCGGCGTGGCGGGAAAATTCTTCAAGCAATTCGGCTGGACGGCCTCCCTGGCGGTGTTTGCCTCGCTGGTGGTGGCGCGCGTGCTGACTCCCATGATGGCGGCCTACATCCTCAAGCCCGTGGTGGGCACGCACTCCGACCCAGGCTGGATGAAGTGGTACATGCGTGCCACGACCTGGTGCCTGCATCACCGCCTGAAGACCATGATCCTGGCCACGCTGTTCTTCTTTGGCTCGGTGGCCTTGATCCCGCTGTTGTCCACGGGTTTCATTCCGCCCGACGACAACTCGCAGACACAGGTCTACCTGGAACTGCCGCCCGGCGCAACACTGGCGCAAACCCGGGCCTCGGCCGAACATGCGCGATTGCTGATCAGCAAGGTCAAGCACGTCAAGAGCGTGTACACCACCATCGGCGGCGGGTCGGCCGGCACCGACCCGTTCGCGATGCAGGGCGCAGCGGAAACCCGCAAGGCCACACTCACCGTGCTGCTGGACGAGCGCAGCGAACGGCCGCGCAAGCAGGGGATTGAAAGCAAGATGCGCACAGCGCTGGAAGCCCTGCCGGGCGTGCGCAGCAAGGTGGGGCTGGGCGGCTCGGGAGAGGCTTACATCCTCATGCTGACTGCTGAAGATGCCAATGCCCTGCAAACCGCGGCGCTGGCGATTGAAAAAGACCTGCGAACCATTCCCGGTCTGGGCAATATCTCGTCCAGCGCCAGCCTGGTGCGCCCCGAGATTGCCATCAAGCCGGATTTCGCCCGGGCAGCAGACCTGGGCGTGACCAGTTCAGCCATGGGTGAAACCCTGCGTATCGCCACGGTTGGCGACTACGAAGAGTCGCTGCCCAAGCTCAACCTTTCGCAGAGGCAGGTGCCCATCGTCGTCAAGCTGGATGAAGCGGCGCGCAAGGACCTCAGCGTGCTGGAGCGTCTTGCAGTTCCCAGCGTCAAGCCGGGCGTCGGCCCCGTCATGTTGGGACAAGTGGCGAGCCTGGAGATCACGGCCGGCCCGGCCGTGATTGACCGCTACGACCGCTCCCGCAACGTCAAGTTCGAGATTGAACTGTCGGGCCGGGCGCTGGGGGACATCACCGAAGCCGTGAAACTGCTGCCGTCCGTCAAGAATCTGCCGGCCGGCGTCAAGGTGGTGGAAGTCGGCGATGCCGAGGTCATGGGCGAACTGTTTGGCAGCTTCATCCTGGCCATGGCGACCGGCGTTCTGTGCATCTATATCGTGCTGGTGCTTCTGTTCAAGGATTTCCTGCACCCGGTGACCATCCTGGCCGCCCTGCCGCTGTCGCTAGGCGGCGCCTTTGTCGGCCTGTTGATCGCACAGAAGAGCTTTTCCATGCCCTCGCTGATCGGTCTCGTCATGCTGATGGGAATCGCGACCAAGAACTCCATCTTGTTGGTCGAATACGCCATCGTCGCGCGGCGCGACCACAATATGTCGCGCTGGGATGCGCTGCTGGACGCCTGCCACAAGCGGGCACGGCCCATCATCATGACCACGCTGGCCATGGGTGCGGGCATGATGCCGATTGCCCTGGGCTTCGGCGCGGCCGACTCCAGCTTTCGCTCACCGATGTCGATCGCGGTGATCGGCGGCCTGATCACCTCCACCGTGCTCAGCCTGCTGGTGGTGCCTGCCGTGTTTACCTACATCGATGACCTGGAGCGGCTGATCAAGCGCATGGCGGCAAGATTGCGCGGCCACGGCAGTGAAAAGCCTGAAAACGGCCAGCCCGCCGCTGAATCAGGCGCCCCATAAGCTGCAAAATAATGCACATACAGCCGCGTACCGCTTTGTAAAAGGCGGATCAGACGTGTAATTTTGCTGATTTGGACAGGTCCGTCCGAGTGAATTAGGGCTGACCGTCCAATACCCCTCGCTTATACTTGCAGGTTCAGCTTTACATTTCTTAACATGTCAAAACGCGTACTGCTTTCGGGCGCAACAGGCCTGATTGGCGGCGAATTAATGCTTCTTTTGGCTGCGCGCGGCGTTTACAGCACTGCTGTGGTGCGCGCTGCCGATTCGAACCAGGCCCGTGACCGTCTGCTGGATCGCCTGAAAAAGAGCGTCCTCTGGAAGCCCGAATTTGCCGACATGGTGTCTGCCGAGGCCGGCGATGTGGTCGAGCCCGGTTTTGGCCTCAGCGCTGCAGTTCTCCAATCGGCCGACGTCATCCTGCATTCGGCGGCCAGTACCTCGTTCAAGCCCGGTGCCGGGGTCTATCCCATCAATCTCAAGGCCGCCGAGCATTTTTCCGGCATCCTGAAAGACCTGCGGCCCTCACAACGCGGTTTTTTTGTTGGAACGGCGGCAGTGACCACCGAGCCGCGCGGCGTGATTACCGAAGACATGCCGTTTGCCGGCTATGCCAACGACTACATCAGGTCCAAACGCGATGCCGAAACACTGCTGCGCGGCAAAGGCCATCCTTTTGTGAGTTTGCGCCCGGGCATTGTGCTGTCGCGCGGGATTGACGACGCCAAACTGGCCCGCAACATGTTGTGGTCCATCCCGGTCATGGCCGAACTTGGTGATGTGCCGCTGGATCCCTTGGGCAAACTCGATTTCGCGCCGGTGGATTTCATCGCGGGCGCCTTTGCCGAAATGCTGCTCAAGGACGAGCTCCGGCACGATTGCTACCACGTGTCTACGGGCGAAGACTCCATGACCTTCGCAGCGCTGGCCGAAGAATTGAAAGCCAGCATGCCCGGCATCGGCAAGATGGTGATGCGCGGCAGGGACTTCGTGCCCACGCCGAAGTTTGCCCGCCAACGCTGGATGTTTGAAGCATTGCAGCCATATTTGCCTTTCCTGACGGCAGATGCGGTGTTCAGCAATGCGCGCCTGCGGGCGGAAATTGGCGCGGCAGCTGTCGCGCCTGCGCCCATTAGTTATCTGGGTGAATTATTGGGGACCTTCAGCCTGTCGGACGCCGTCAGGCAGATGTACACGCCCTGAGGTACGAAAACAACGCGGCTGCTTTTGTAAAATGCCCCTACAGGCCCGAAGAGGCCGGCCGTCATATCGATGGTGGGACAATGGCGGTTCGCATTACATATTTACTGGTTCGTGATGAATTCTGATTTGATTAATCTTTTTGCCGAGACATTTGGCATCAGCGAAGAAAAACTGCTGCCGGATGCCACGCTGGAGAGCCTGGGCCTCGACTCCCTCGCCGTCATCGAATTTCTGTTCCAGATTGAAGACCAGTTTGGCATTCAGATTCCGGACCAGGCCAGCCCGCCGCGCACCCTCGCCGAAATGGTCCAGCTGATTGAACCCCTGCTGCCATCAGGCAAGCCCGCCGCCTGAGCCCTGCCGGGCCCGCCAGACCGCCCATGCGTCGCGTAGCCATCACGGGTCTTGGCGTTGTTTCCGCCGTTGGAACCGGCACTCCCGCATTCTTCGAGTCCCTGCTTTCCGCCCGCTCCGGCATCCGGGGCATTGACATTGGCTTTCCCACCGGCAGCGAAAGCGTGCTGGCCGGCGCCGTCCAGTTCGACCCGGACCAGCATTTCCCCCGCGCCCGTCTCCTGACCATGGACCGGGTCAGCCAGCTCGCGGTGGTGGCTGGCCGCGAAGCCATGGCGCAGGCTGGATGGGGCCCTGAGGGTGGCTTCGCACCCGAGCGTTTCGGCGTCTCGCTGGGCACAGGCAGCGGCGGCGCAGGATCCACGGATGTGGCTTACACGGCATTGCTGGAGCAAAAAGTGGCGCGGCTGCGCCCCATGACGGTCGTGCTGGCCATGCACAACGCCATTGCCGCCCATGTGTCCATGGAGTTCGGGCTGAAGGGCCCCAGCAGCACGGTTTCCAATGCCTGCGCATCGTCGGCCACCTCCATTGGAGAAGCTTTCCGGCAGATCCGCCACGGTTATGCAGACGCCATGCTGGCCGGGGGTTCCGAGGCATTGCTGAACCGCGGCACCATCAAGGCCTGGCAAGCCATGCACACGCTGGCCAAGCCCCATGCCGACGGCGCCGAAACCTCGTGCCGTCCATTTTCGGTTGACCGCTCCGGTCTGGTGCTGGCCGAAGGCGCCGCCATGTTGGTCCTGGAAGAATGGGAAAGCGCCAAACGGCGCGGCGCCAATATCCTGGCCGAACTTTGCGGCTACGCATCCACCACCGACGCCCATCACCTGACGCAGCCCGACGCCCAGGGGCAATCACTCGCCATGACGCTGGCGCTGAAAGACGCGGGACTGCAGGCCGCCGACATCGGTTACCTCAATGCCCACGGAACCGCCACCGATGTCGGTGATGTCATCGAAACCAGCGCCATCAAGCTGGCCTTCAAGGACCTGGCCGGGCGCCTGCCCATCAGCTCCAGCAAAGGRGTGCACGGGCACGCCATGGGCGCTGCGGGGGCGATGGAATTCATTGCGAGTGTGATGGCACTGCGCGCGGGGCAACTGCCGCCAACGGCCTTCCTGGTGAACCCAGACCCGCGTTGTGACCTGGACTACATACCGCTGGCGGCACGCGATGCCAAGGGCCTGCGCGCGGTGATGTCCAACTCGTTTGCCTTTGGCGGCTCCAACGCCGTGCTGGTGGCGAAGTCCGCCTGAGGGCGACCACCCTCCGAAGAAAAGCCGGCCGGGCTCCCCCAATACCCAATACCCAATACCCAATACCCAATACCCAATACCCAATACCCAATACCCAATACCGGCGGATATCAGTGGATCAACTCGCAGCGCGGATTTTTTTCACCAGGGCCGTCGTCGAATAGCCATCCACAAACGGGATCGCCCGGGCGCTGCCGCCATACGCCTTGACCACCGCGGTCTCTGCCAGCTTGTCCATGTCGTAGTCTCCGCCCTTCACCAGCAGATCCGGCTGGAGCTCACGGATCAGCTCCAGCGGCGTGTCTTCGTCAAACCAGGTGACCAGGCTCACCGACTCCAGCGCAGCCATCATGGCGGCGCGGTCGTGTTCGTTGTTGAGCGGCCGGTCAGGGCCCTTGCCCAGCCGCCGTGCCGAGGCATCGGTGTTCAGCGCCACCACCAGGCTTGCGCCCAGCGCGCGTGCGTCGGCCAGGTAGGTGGCATGCCCGCGGTGCAAGACATCAAACACCCCATTGGTAAAGACAATGGGATGTGGCATTGAAGCAAGCCGCTGCCGCGCTTCTTCGCGGGGGACTATTTTTTGCAGGAAGTGGGTAGAGGAGGGGGTAGGGGGCTCGCTGGGCATCCCGCCACTTTAACGGAAGGCCCGGGTTACCACCCGGCTTCTGCCGCCCGAGGCACCCGGCCAGCGGACGTCGTGCATCAGGCGCCGGCAGGTGCCGGCTTGGCGGCGATGGACTCCGCCAGTTCCTTGGCAATTTCCTTGCGGTAGCGGTTCAGTTCCTGCACGGTCTTGAAGCTCTGGTTCAACAGCAGACTCAGGTTGTGCAGGATGCGTTCGACCACCTTGCCCTCCCACACCGCGTCAAACTTGATCTGCGTGTCGAGCCAGTGCTCCAGCCACTCGGGGTTGGGCAGGCGGCTCTGGATGGTGTCGCGCGGAAAAAGGCTTTTGTTCACATGCAGGTTGGTCGGGTGCAGCGCCTGGGCGGTACGGCGTGCGCTGGCCATCAGCACGCCCACCTTGGTGAAGGCGGACTTGGCTTCATTGCCGAAGTTGTTGATGGCGCGCTTCATGTAGCGCAGGTAAGCGCCACCATGGCGGGCTTCGTCCTGGCTCAGCTGGGTATAAATCTGCTTGATGACAGGTTCGGTATGCCATTCGCTGGCGCGGCGGTACCAGTGGTTCAGGCGGATCTCGCCGCAGAAATGCAGCATCAGCGTTTCCAGCGCGGGTGCGGGTTCGAACTCGAAACGCACTTCGTGCAATTCTTTTTCCGTGGGAGCGAGGTCCGGGCGGAAGCGCTTGAGGTATTCCATCAACACCAGCGAGTGTTTTTGCTCTTCAAAAAACCAGATGGACATGAAGGCCGAGAAATCGCTGTCGTCCTTGTTGTCGCGCAGGAACATTTCCGTGGCGGGCAGCGCAGACCATTCCGTGATGGCATTCATCTTGATGGTCTGGGCCTGCTCGTCGGTCAGCTTGGACGCGTCAAAACTTGCCCATGGAATGTCCTTGTCCATGTCCCAGCGGACGGATTCAAGTTGTTTGAACAGTTCGGGATAAAGCATGAGAACTCCTTCGCAAGGGATATGCAGATATATCTGCCTCGGATGTCCTGCGGGAGCATCCTGGGTACTTGTAACGATTTTAGGCGGCTAATGTGACAACGGGCGACTTATGCGCTATTTACCGGCAAATCAGGGTAATTCGGACCCCATTCCGGCGTGTTGGACCACACAAGTGCTCTTTTTCGGACTGCATTGTGCCAAATAAAGCCATGCAGACCCTGGATAGTCCGGGGCTGAATTCCCGCTGAATCCATTCACCGCGATACGGGCGTATCGTCAGGGCATGTTGTGAAACATGTATGACAGCGCCAGAATAAACCTGAATCAGCCCGATCACCAGCCCGCGAGTTTAGCCAATGACCGCCACTGCCATCTCTTGCGCCCCCCGCCGGGCGGCCCAGTTC
>NZ_JBFUAZ010000156.1:0-7716 GCF_056406035.1 Polaromonas sp. P1_E1_2
GGCGATGCGCTCACAGCCGCAGAACCTTCCAGGATGGCCAGCAGGTCGCCGATGTTGACAACGTCGCCCATCTTGACCTTGAGCTCCTTGAGCACACCTGCGGCGGACGACGGGATTTCCATCGAGGCTTTGTCGGACTCGACGGTGATCAGCGACTGCTCAGCCTTGATGGTGTCGCCGGGTTTGACCAGGACTTCAATGACGGACACGTCCTTGAAGTCGCCGATGTCGGGCACACGGACTTCCACCGGACCGGAGGCTGCCGGGGCCGCTGCGGGTGCAGGCGCCGACGCTGCTACAGATTTGCTAGCTGCTTGCGCTGGCGCAGCGGGCGCTGCAGCCGGTTTTTCTGTTGAAGCCGGGGCGGCTTCGGCGCCGGACACTTCCAGCGTCAGGACCACGGAGCCCTGCTTGACCTTGTCGTCGAGCTTGACCTTGAGCTCCTTCACCACACCCGCGTGGCTGGAGGGGATTTCCATGGAGGCCTTGTCGGACTCCACGGTGATGAGCGACTGCTCGGCCTTCACGGTATCGCCGGGCTTGACCATCAGCTCAATCACCGTCACTTCGTCGAAATCCCCGATATCAGGAACTTGAATGTCTACCACTGCCATATTCTTGTCTCCGGTTGCTACAGGTGCTACGTCAGGGTTTTAACTCAAGCGTAAAGCGGATTGATCTTGTCGGCGTTGATGCCGTACTTTTTGATGGCCTCGGCAACCTTGGCCGCTGGGATGGTGCCCTCTTCGCTGAGCGCCTTGAGCGCCGCCACGACGATGTAGTGGCGGTTGATCTCGAAGTGCTCACGCAGCTTGCTGCGGAAGTCGCTGCGGCCAAAACCGTCGGTGCCCAGCACCTTGTAGGTACGGCCCTTGGGTACGAAGGAGCGAATCTGCTCGGCATAGGCCTTCATGTAGTCTGTGGATGCGACCACCGGGCCGGTGTGCTTTTCGAGCTGCTCGGCCACAAACGGCACACGCTGTTTGTCGGTCGGGTGCAGCAGGTTCCAGCGTTCGCAGTCCTGGCCATCGCGGGCCAGTTCGTTGAAGCTCGGGCAGCTCCACACGTTGGCGGCAACGCCCCACTCTTTTTCAAGCAGCTCTTGCGCGGCAATGGACTCGCGCAGGATGGTGCCGGAGCCGAGCAGTTGCACGCGCGGCGTGAGCTTGGCGCCCTCTTTGCAGAGGTACATGCCCTTGATGATCTGCTCTTCGGTGCCGGGCTTGAGGCCGGGCATGGCGTAGTTTTCGTTCAGCAGCGTGAGGTAGAAGTACACGTTGTCCTGCTTCTCGACCATGCGCTTGAGGCCATGGTGCAGGATGACGCCGACTTCATGGGCAAAGGTCGGGTCGTAGCTGATGCAGTTGGGAATGGTGCCGGCCAGGATGTGGCTGTGGCCGTCTTCGTGCTGCAGGCCTTCGCCGTTCAGCGTGGTGCGGCCCGAAGTGCCGCCCAGCAGGAAACCGCGCGCCTGCATGTCGCCGGCCGCCCAGGCCAGGTCGCCGACACGCTGGAAGCCGAACATCGAGTAGTACACGTAGAACGGGATCATGATCCGGTTGTTGGTGCTGTACGAGGTGGCGGCTGCGATCCAGCTGCTCATGCCACCAGCTTCGTTGATGCCCTCTTGCAGGATCTGGCCCTGCTTGTCTTCCTTGTAGTACATCACCTGGTCTTTGTCGACCGGCGTGTATTGCTGGCCGTCAGGGTTGTAGATGCCGATCTGGCGGAACAGGCCTTCCATGCCGAAGGTGCGGGCTTCATCGACCAGGATGGGCACTACGCGCGGGCCCAGGGCCTGGTCGCGCAGCAGTTGCGTGAGAAAGCGCACATACGCCTGCGTGGTCGAGATTTCGCGGCCTTCGGCCGTGGGCTCGATCACCGACTTGAAGGTCTCGAGTGCTGGCACGGTGAACTGCTCGTCGGCCTTGACGCGGCGATGCGGCAGGTAGCCGCCCAGGGCCTTGCGGCGCTCGTGCAGGTAGCGCATCTCGGGCGTGTCGTCGGCCGGCTTGTAAAACGGGATGTCGGCGAGCTGGCTGTCGGGAATCGGGATGTTGAAGCGGTCGCGGAAGGCCTTGATGTCTTCGTCGGCCAGCTTTTTGGTCTGGTGGACGTTGTTCTTGCCTTCGCCGATCTTGCCCATGCCGAAGCCTTTGACGGTCTTGATCAGCAAGACGGTGGGCTGGCCCTCGTGCTTGACGGCCGCGTGGAAGGCCGCATAGACCTTTTGCGAATCATGGCCGCCACGGCGCAGGTTCCAGATGTCGTCGTCGCTCATCTTGGCGACCATCTCGAGCGTGCGTGGGTCTTTGCCGAAGAAGTGCTTGCGGACGAAGGCGCCGTCGTTGGCCTTCATGGCCTGGTAGTCGCCGTCGACCGTGTCCATCATGACCTTCCTGAGCGCGCCGTCCTTGTCGCGGGCCAGCAGCGGATCCCAGTTGCTGCCCCAGATGAGCTTGATGACGTTCCAGCCGGCACCGCGGAACTCGCCTTCGAGCTCCTGGATGATCTTGCCGTTGCCGCGCACCGGGCCGTCGAGGCGCTGCAGGTTGCAGTTGATGACAAAGACGAGGTTGTCGAGCTTTTCGCGCGCGGCCAGGCCGATGGCGCCCATCGATTCGACTTCGTCCATCTCGCCGTCGCCGCAGAAGACCCAGACCTTGCGGTTTTCAGTGTTGGCAATGCCGCGGGCGTGCAGATACTTGAGGAAACGCGCCTGGTAAATCGCCATCAATGGGCCCAGGCCCATTGAGACGGTGGGGAACTGCCAGAACTCAGGCATCAGCTTGGGATGCGGGTAGCTGGACAGGCCCTTGCCATCGACTTCCTGGCGGAAGTTGAGCAGTTGCTCTTCGGTCAGGCGGCCTTCAAGGTAGGCGCGGGCATAGACACCGGGCGACACGTGGCCCTGGATGTAAAGGCAGTCGCCGCCGTGGTTTTCACTCTCGGCATGCCAGAAATGGTTGAAGCCGGCGCCGAACAGGCTGGCCAGCGAGGCAAAGGAGCCGATGTGGCCGCCCAAATCACCGCCATCTGCCGGATGCAGGCGGTTGGCCTTGACTACCATGGCCATGGCGTTCCAGCGCATGTAGGCGCGCAGACGTTCTTCGATCTCGAGGTTGCCAGGAGAGCGCTCTTCGTGGTCGGTTTCAATGGTGTTGACATAGCCCGTATTGGCCGAGAAAGGCATGTCGATGCTTTTCTGGCGGGCGTGCTCAAGGAGTTGCTCGAGCAGAAAGTGGGCGCGCTCGGGACCTTCACTTTCGATGACGGCGGACAGGGCGTCCATCCATTCACGGGTTTCCTGGGTGTCCTTGTCCAGCGCGTCGTTGGCGGCAGCGCGCAAGTTGTCGCCCGCTTGGTTCGGAATGGCAGCCATTTTTTGTCTCCTGAGTAGCCTGATAAAGCTTTGTTAATCCGCAATACAGCCTCTTGTCGGGCTGTGCGCGGAGCCTGTGTCCAATTGCGCCTAAGCGTGTTTTAAACGCAAATTAGATTCAAGACCCTAGTTTCTCACAATATTTGTTAAATTTCAAATAGTGCTTATTGATTTCACATTAAGAAATTTCACGGAAGTTCAGCAAATCGATACCTGCGGGGAAATGCCCTTGGCAAATACCGGTTGCTTTATCGAAACCAGCGATGTGACAGCGCAGCCCACAGCCTCACCTTAAAAGATCAGGGTCAACCCTGACCACAGAGGGGCATCTCACTTAAACTGCATCATCCCTATGACCCAGCAACCCCCTGCCCCCGCCGACACGATGGCGAACTCCGCCACCTTTGCCCTGTGGAGGCGCTGGTGGCGCAAGCAGTCGCCGTCGCGCCAGGACCGTTTCATCACCTTGGGGCCCCTGCTGGCCGTGGTGCTGTTTCTGGCAGCCGTGATCGCAGCCTTCGGTTACCTGCGCATCGAAGAAATCGACCGCGAGCAACAGGCCGTCAAGCGCGATGTGGAATACGCCCAGCAGCGCCTGCGCCTGCGCCTTCTGGAACGCCAGGAGCAGCTCATGCGCATCGGGCGGGATGTCTCCAACAAGGAAGTGGATACGGAAGAATTCATCTCGCAGGCCGAATCCCTGGTCAACCAGTACCCCGAACTCATGGCAGTCACCTGGGTGGACAGCAGGCGGCGGATCAAGGTGGCCTATGTATCGCCCAGCGCCAACGCCAGCCAGTTGCGCGGCGCCGGCGAGCAGCTCAAGGTCGGCGAAACAGACGGCACCTACGACCTGGCAAGAGACCTGCGGCAACCGGTGTATTCACGCCCGCTGGTGACCAAGGAAGCCAGCGGCTACAACACCCCTACCCTGCAGTTGCAGGTGCCGCTCGATGACCAGGGGAAATTTGCCGGCGTCATCATGGGCGAATACTCCATCGACGGGCTGCTGCGCTTTGGCGTGCCGACGGATGTGACGGCCAAATACGCGGTCACACTGATCGACGACAAAAACACGGTGCTGGCGGGCAACCTCCCGCCGCCCCGCAACCCCGCGGCCCGGCTTTTGCCCTGGACCGATGCCGCCGCTGAATATGAAATACCGGTTTCACCGGTAGGCAACGGCCTGCTGATTCGTGCGGAAGGCTATCGGGCCTCACTCGGAGTCGTGGGCAGCGGCTTTTTCTGGCTGGTCAGCGCCCTGAGCGCACTGACGGTGTGGATGCTGCTGGGCACCTGGCGCCATACGCGCCGTCGCGTGCAGGCCCAGCAGGCCTTGATTTCTGAAACCAACTTTCGCCGTGCGATGGAGAACTCCATGCTGACCGGCATGCGCGCGCTGGACCTGCAGGGCCGCATCACCTATGTGAACCCGGCGTTTTGCCAGATGACGGGCCTCACTGAAGGCGACCTGGTGGGCCGTACGCCGCCCTTCCCGCATTGGCCGGAAGGCGAGATCGAGACCCTGATGCAGCGGCTGGACGATGAGCTGCACGGCCGCACGCCGCCCGGTGGTTTCGAGGTGCGCGTCAAGCGCAAGAACGGCCAGATTTTTGACGCGCGCATGTATGTCTCGCCGCTGATTGATCCGCGCGGCCAGCAAACCGGCTGGATGACGTCCATGACCGACATCACCGAGCCCAAACGCATCCGCGAAGAACTCACAGCTTCTTACGAACGTTTCACCACGGTACTTGAGGGGCTGGACGCGGCCGTCTCCGTGGCGCCGCTGGGCAGTGAAGAGCTGCTGTTTGCCAACAAGCTGTACCGTTCGTGGTTTGGCGGTGAAGTCTCCGGCCATCTGAACCTGATTGCACAAGCGGGCGTGCCCTCCGCCGTACCCACCGAAGATGCGCTGGATGCGGTCGATGGCCTGGCGGGCTTCCCTACCGACACGCTGACGGCGGCGCAGACGGAAAACGCCGAAATTTTTGTGCCCGAACTCAGCAAGTGGCTGGAAGTTCGTTCGCGTTACCTCACGTGGGTGGACGGCCGTCTGGCCCAGATGGTGATTGCTACCGACATCACGCCGCGGCGCCATGCCGAAGAGCAGGCAGCCCAGCAGAACGAGCGGGCCCAGACTGCGAGCCGCCTGATCACCATGGGTGAAATGGCCTCCAGCGTGGCGCACGAACTCAACCAGCCGCTGACGGCCATCAACAATTATTGCAACGGCATGGTGTCGCGCATCAAGGGCCAGCAGATCAGCAACGAAGACCTGCTGGTGGCGCTGGAGAAAACCGCCAAACAGGCACACCGCGCCGGGCAGATCATCCAGCGCATACGGTCCTTCGTCAAACGCAGTGAGCCCAACCGCAGCTCCGCCGACGTGGCGACCATCGTGRGCAATGCGATGGAGCTGGCCGACATCGAGCTGCGGCGCCATCACGTGCGGCTCAGCCACTACATCGCAGCCCGCCTGCCCGACATCATGGTGGACCCCATCCTGATCGAGCAGGTGCTCATCAACCTGATGAAAAACGCGGCTGAGTCGATTGAACAGGCGCACCTGCCGACAGCGCGGCGCAGCGTCGAATTGCGCGTGGTGCCCAAGCAGATTGAAGACCAGGCCGTGGTGGAGTTTTCGGTGCTCGATACGGGGCGTGGCCTGTCGCCTGAAGTCATGGGCCGGCTGTATGAAGCCTTCTATTCGACCAAGGCCGAGGGCATGGGCATAGGCCTCAAACTCTGCCGCAGTATTGTCGAGTCCCACCAGGGAAGAATGGAGGCCCAGAACCTCTACAATGGGGACGAAGTGGTGGGGTGCCGGTTTACCTTCTGGATCCCCGTGACACCCCTGCTGGCACCGGTGGCGCCTGCTAGCGATACCATAGCAACCAAGGATACCGGCGTTCATTGAAACCCCTTCAAGAACAGTCTCCCGAGAAGTTCACGAAAGAAAGTTTGGCATGAGCTTGATTCCCAAAAAAGGTACCGTCTACGTCGTTGATGATGACGAGGGCGTGCGCGACTCCCTTCAGTGGCTGCTCGAAGGCAAGGACTACCGCGTCCGCTGCTACGACTCGGCCGAAACCTTTCTCTCCCGTTACGACCCGCGCGAAGTCGCCTGCCTGATCGTCGACATCCGCATGGGCGGCATGACGGGTCTCGAATTGCAGGACCGCCTGGTCGAGCGCAAGTCACCGCTTCCCATCGTGTTCATCACCGGCCACGGCGACGTACCCATGGCGGTCAACACCATGAAAAAAGGCGCTATGGATTTCATCCAGAAGCCTTTCCAGGAAGAAGCCCTGGTCAACCTGGTCGAGCGCATGCTAGAGCAGGCCAAAGAAGCCTTCAGTGACTACCAGCAGTCCGCCAGCCGCGACGCCCTGCTCGCCAAGCTCACCTCACGCGAAGCCCAGGTGCTTGAGCGCATCGTGGCGGGCCGCCTCAACAAGCAGATCGCCGACGACCTGGGCATCAGCATCAAGACAGTGGAGGCGCACCGCGCCAACATCATGGAAAAGCTCAACGCCAATACCGTGGCCGACCTGCTCAAAATAGCCTTGGGATCCAACGCACCCAAAGGCTGACCTCCTTCCGCTATCTTTCTGATAGCTGCTTGCGCCCGTGATGATTGGATTTGCGGGCGTTTTTACTTGAAAATCGATAAAAAATGACTGCCCAGCTGATCGACGGAAACGCCCTCTCCAAACAACTGCGCGCTGAAGTCGCCCAACGCGCCGCCGCCCTGCGCGCACGCGGCGTCACACCGGGCCTGGCCGTGGTGCTGGTGGGTGAAAACCCGGCCAGCCAGGTCTATGTGCGCAACAAGGTCAAGGCCTGCGAAGACAACGGGCTGCATTCGGTGCTTGAGCAATACGCTGCCACCCTCAGCGAAGCAGATCTGCTGGCACGGGTAGAGGCGCTCAACAATGACCCGGCCATCCACGGCATCCTGGTGCAGCTTCCGCTGCCTGCCCATATCGACGCGCAAAAAGTCATCGAATCGATCTCGCCCGCGAAAGACGTTGACGGGTTTCACGTCGCCAGCGCCGGCGCGCTCATGGTCGGCCAGCCGGGCTTCTGGCCCTGCACGCCTTATGGCTGCATGAAGATGCTGGAAAGCATCGGCTACGACCTCAAAGGCAAGCATGCTGTGGTCATCGGCCGCAGCAACATCGTCGGCAAGCCGATGGCGCTGATGCTGCTGCAAAAGAACGCCACCGTCACCATCTGTCACAGCGCAACCAAAGACCTCAAGGCCATGACTCTACAGGCCGATGTGATCGTGGCAGCTGTCGGCAAGCGCAACGTGCTGACGGCCGACA
>NZ_JBFUAZ010000157.1:0-7704 GCF_056406035.1 Polaromonas sp. P1_E1_2
GCTCTGGATCTGCTCGAAAAGGTCAAGGAAAAGCTCCCCGGCCTGCCAGTCATCATCATGACCGCGTTCTCCGACCTTGACAGCGCGGTGTCCGCCTTCCAGGGCGGCGCCTTTGAATACCTGCCCAAGCCGTTTGACCTGCCAAAGGCGGTAGAACTCATTCGCCGCGCAGTGGAAGAAAGCCAGCGCGAAGAGGTGGCTGAAGAGCGCATGGCCTCCGCGCCCGAAATGCTTGGCCAGGCGCCGGCCATGCAGGACGTTTTCCGCGCCATCGGACGGCTGAGCCAGAGCATGGTGACTGTGATGATCACCGGTGAGTCCGGTTCAGGCAAGGAATTGGTGGCGCGTGCGCTGCACAAGCATTCGCCCCGCGCCAACGGGCCCTTTGTGGCCATTAATACCGCGGCCATCCCCAAGGATTTGTTGGAGAGCGAACTGTTCGGCCATGAGCGCGGCGCGTTCACCGGCGCGCAGACCATGCGGCGCGGCCGCTTTGAACAAGCTGAGGGCGGTACGCTCTTCCTCGATGAAATCGGCGACATGCCGTTTGACTTGCAGACGCGCCTTTTGCGTGTGCTGAGCGACGGCCATTTCTACCGCGTCGGCGGGCACAACGCCGTCAAGGCCAACGTGCGTGTGATCGCCGCTACCCACCAGGACCTGGAGCAGCGCGTCAAGGAAGGCGGCTTCCGCGAGGATTTGTTCCACCGCCTCAACGTGATCCGCCTGCGCCTGCCCGCACTGCGCGAGCGGCGCGAGGATGTCTTCATGCTGACACGCCACTTCCTGCAGCAAAGCGCCAAGCAGCTCGGTGTGGAGCCCAAGCGGATTTCCGACACGGCGCTGCAGCAGCTCAGCAACTTTGGTTTCCCCGGCAATGTGCGCCAGCTTGAAAACATTTGCCACTGGCTCACCGTTATGGCACCGGCGCAGGTGATTGAGCCCAAGGATCTTCCACCCGAAGTGCTGGGCATTGTTCCCGAATCGGGCAGAAACCCGGTTTTTGCCGAGAAGGCTGGGGTGGCCAAAGTGGAGTGGTCGGCAGGCGCCGCGGAGAAAATTCCTGCCAGCCATGGGGCTGAAGCGGCCGTACCGGTTCCGCCGGTCTCTGGCCCTGAACAGAGCTGGGAAAGTGGTCTTGAAGCAGAAGCTCTGGCGTTGCTGGCGACCGGTCGCAGCGACGTGTGGGATGTGCTGACCCGGCGTTTTGAATCCAAGCTGATCCAGACCGCACTGGTCAATACACGCGGGCGCCGCATTGAGGCGGCTCAAAAGTTGGGCATAGGCCGCAACACTATCACGCGCAAGATTCAGGAACTCAATCTGGAGTAGATGGAGCCCCCACGCTCCCCCACTGCGTGTGGGTCGCTGCCCCCCGAGGGGGCCGCCCGCCTGTGGCCCGGCAAAGCCGGTTCCACGGCTCATGCTGGCTTGAAGAGTTCAGTGGCGTGACCAGCGGGGATTTTCACCAGCGGAGGCCGCGGGACTGGCTTTGCCAGACCGCTGGCCTCGCCCCCTGAAAGGGGGGAACGGGCTACACGCAGTGAGCCTGGACGGGGGTTAGCTCAATTCCAGGGTCACCGGCGCGTGGTCGCTGGGCTTTTCCCATTTGCGCGGTACGCGGTCTATGGTGCAGCCTTTGACTTGCGGCTTCAGGGCGTCGCTGACCAGGATGTGGTCGATGCGCAGGCCACGGTTCTTCTGGTAACCGAGCATGCGGTAGTCCCACCATGAAAAGCTTTTGGGCGGCTGCTCGAACATGCGGAAACTGTCGGTCAGGCCCAGCGCCACCAGCTGGCGGAAATGCTCACGCTCTTCCTTCGTGTGGTGAATGGTGTCGCGCAAGCCCTCCGGGTCGAACGAATCCTGGTCTTCCGGTGTGATGTTGAAGTCGCCCAGCAACACCAGTTGTGGGTGGGCTGCCATCTCCGCGCGCACATAAGCCTGCAGACCTCCCAGCCAGCGCATCTTGTAGGCGAACTTTTCGCTGCCGGGCTCCTGCCCATTGACGAAATAGCCGTTCAGCACCCGGATGGGGCCCGCAGGGCCGTCCACCGTGGCGGCAATAACGCGTGAGTGCTCGTCCTCAAAACCGACAATATTTTTCACCACGTCGCGCAGCGGCGTGCGCGAAAGGATCGCCACGCCGTTGTAGGTTTTCTGGCCGAATGCGGCGGCCTCATAGCCGGCGGCCTYGAGCGCTTCCAGCGGGAACTTGTCGTCCGTCATCTTGAGCTCTTGCAGGCACAACACATCGACTGGATTGGCCGCAAGCCAGTTCAGCACATGCGCGAGCCGCGCAGTGAGGGAGTTGACGTTCCAGGTGGAAATTTTCATGATTTAGTGCTCCAGCCCAATAAGGACCTGCGCCAGCAGCTATTAAATATGTAGCAAGGCAAATACGCCGATGACCAGCCCCACGCCGGCCACGACGAACATGCCGTATTCAAGCCACTTCTTGCGGGTCAGCAGCGCAATGGCCGCCAGGGCAATGGCCACCTGCAGCACCGTGGTAGCCTGCGCCCAGCGGTGGTGCTGGTGCATCTGCTCATCGGACGATTTGTCCCAGGTGGTGGCCTCGGCTTCCAGTTTGTCGGCGACCACCTTGATCTCGTTCTTTTCCTTTTCGTAGCGGTCTACCTTGCCCTGGTAGCCGGCTTTTTTGTCCTCTGGCGCCAGGTCGCGGGCGAGTTCGGCCAGCGACTGCTTGGTGCTTTTCGACTGGAAGTAATTCCACTGGTTGGAAGCTTCCGTCTTCTTGATGGCCGCGTTGTTTTTATACAGGCCCGCATTGGCCTGCGTGGCACCGCCCATGTACGCAAAGATGGCGCCTATGGTGGCAATGATGGCCGTGATGACCGCGATTTGCGCGATCATGCCGCCGTTGTCGTGGCCGCCATGACCCCCCTGCGCCGCATGCTCGAGCTCATGGTCGTGGGGCCCGTGTACGTGAAATCCGCCTCCTGACATATCAGTTCCTTTGTGTGTTGTTATGCGTTGCTTGAGTTATTACAGGTCTATTTTTGATAGGTGATGAAGCTGAACTTCATTCCGTTGGCTGACACGTGGTCTTCACGCGCGGCCACCCGCCATTCGGGCCCCAGCGTCGGCGCGTAGGCGTCGCCTTCAATCTCTTCGGCAATCTCGGTGACTTCGATGCGCTCGGCCAGCGGCATCGCCTGCGCGTAGATTTGCGCGCCGCCCAGAATCCAAACTTCGGCCGACGAGGCACACAGCGCCAACGCGTCGGCCAGGCTCGCGGCCGTCGAGGCACCGGTGTCTTTCCAATCAGGCTGCCGCGTGATGACGATGTTGGCGCGGCCCGGCAGCGGCCGGAATTTCACCGGCAGCGAATCCCAGGTCTTGCGGCCCATGATGACCGGCCAGCCGGTGGTCAGGCGCTTTAAGCGCGCCATGTCTTCCGGCAGGCGCCAGGGGATGGTGTTGTCGCGGCCTATCACGCCATTGGCGGCGCGGGCGAAGATCATGCGGATTTTCATGGTGTTCAGATGGAATCAATCCGGATGATATCCAGATTCAGGGGCCTGGCCGGCGCGATGACGACGCTGCCGGGAACGGCCTGCAGTTGCTTGAGCAGGCGTGGATTGAGCGCCTCGGAGGTATAGACCGTGTTCACCATCGCCAGCTGGTCGGGCGGTGTGACGGCCTGAAGGTAGTTCTGGTAGCGCGCGCGAAGATCGTCTTCGCCAAGGCCGGTTTTATGGGCTTGCTCATGGTCAATCCGCACCACGAGGATATTCACGGTGTGGGAAAGGTTCGCCGCGTCGGGCAGGTCCAGCTGCACCGCCCAGCAGCCGTCGGTCAGTGGTTCACCCGCCAGCACCTCCGCCAGAAGCGGCACCGCACCGGGTGCGATGGCGCGTACAGGGCGGCACAGAAGGGCCTCCCACAACTGCTCATACAGCGGCGTCAGCCTCCTGTGCGTGTAGCGGCGGCGTATGACGGCTTCACGTGCGGCCTTCGGGTCGCCGTGCGATGCGAGATAGCCGCAAATAACGTTCTGCGCCCCGAGGGCGATGCGTTTGTCCAGCCGGATCGATTGCCGCAATTCCTCGACGCCGGCGTTGTCGCCTCTTTCGAGCAACGCCAGGCCGAAGTAGAACCGGGCCATGGCCATTTCGGGATGGCGGGCTGCCGCTGCAGACAGCAGGGCCAGGCTTGAGTCGTCGCTCTGCAACTGCTCTTGCACAATCGCCGTCGCCAGTTCGGTCTGGGCGGGCGTTTGTTCGGAGAAGAGCACATGCACCCCACCGGCCACCAGCCACCGCATCCGTAGGTGGTCGAATCGCCAGTTGGCCTGCGTGTTTTTCTGCCAATCCTCATTGCAGGCCGTCAGGAACCGGGTCCACTCTTTGCCCAGAAGCATGTCTCCAGCACAGGGCGAGGTTTCAAGCGGAGGCGACTCGACCTGCAGGCCCAGCGCCGCCGCACGTTCATGCAGCGGCGGGTGGGTGTCTTGCGCACGCCGTGGGCGGCTGGCTCCCTCCGCGAGCGCCTGCGGCATGAAGCTGCCATGGGCCTCGACAAGATCGGATGTCAGCCCCCAGAAGTTGCCGGGCGCTTGCGTCGATTGCATGCGCAGGCTGCTCAGTTGTGTGGGCAGTTTCCGGGCCAGAAGAAAAGAAATAAATTCCAGCCTGGCAAGAGCGTCGGTGAGGTGGCGCGCTGAGGAAGTCCGCGCTGCGACGGCGTCGGCCTCGAATTCACACTGACGGGACCAGCTGGATGATCGCGAGACAAAGTAGGGAACAAACCAGGACGCGATGGCCTTCAGCCCCCCATCCACGAAGCTGTCGTTGCCTTGCATGTGAAGGTAGTGGTCCCATTTGGCCCGCACCCTGTAGATCCAGTGACCCAGACGCCCGTGGTTGCGGGAAAAGTGCCCCAGCTCGTGCGCGATGACGGCTTTCACTTCGTCCTTGTTCAGCATCTTCAGCAAGGGGACACCCAGTATGAGAGTGCGGCGGCTGCCAAACAACGACAGGAAACCGCCGGTTTGATAAGCCGCCGCGTTCAGTTCGTTGTCCAGCACGATGCGGTGGATGCGCGGCGCCGCGGCGCCGGTGCACAAGCCGTCCACCATCTCAAAGAGTGCGGGTGCATCTTCACGGCCAATGGTGTGCCGGCCAACCGTGCCGGGCGAGGGCTGGACCAGCCACCACAGGAAGAGAAAGGCCGCGAAGCCAAACACTGCGGCAAAACCGGGTCCCCAAATGGCGGCCTGAAGCATCACGAAGGGCGCGATCGGCAAGATGACCACCGTCACAAAGATCAGCTCCGAGGCCAGAGCCAGCAGTGTGAGTGAAAACCGTTGCCGCGAATTGAATGTGGAAGCCGACGCTGCGGATGGAGCGCCGGCCTGCACGGATGTCACACCGCCACCGGCGCCTTGATGGCGTCATGGTGCTGGTAGTCCAGAAATTCAAAATCTTCAAACTGGTAGTCAAAGATCGATTCGGGTTTGCGCTTGATCTGCAGCGTGGGGTAGGCAAAAGGCTTGCGGCTCAGTTGCAATGCCACCTGCTCGTGGTGGTTGCTGTAGATGTGGCAGTCGCCACCGGTCCAGATGAAATCGCCCACACCCAGGCCGCATTGCTGCGCCACCATGTGGGTGAGGAGGGCATAGCTGGCAATGTTGAAGGGCACGCCCAGGAAGATGTCGGCGCTTCGCTGGTAGAGCTGGCAGCTGAGCTTGCCCGGCTGGCCTTGCACTTCAGAAGGTGCGACATAAAACTGGAAGAACGCGTGGCAGGGCATGAGCGCCATCTTGGAGAGGTCGGCCACGTTCCAGGCGCTCACGATGATGCGGCGCGAATCAGGGTTGGTCTTCAGCGTCTTGATGACTTCGCTGATCTGATCGATGTGGCCGCCATCCGGCGTTGGCCAGCTTCGCCATTGCACGCCATAAACCGGGCCCAGGTCACCGTCTTCACGCGCCCATTCGTCCCAGATGGAGACGCCGCGCGCCTTTAGCCAGTTGTTGTCGCTCGAGCCCTGCAGAAACCACAGCAACTCATGCACGATGGACTTGAGGTGGACCTTCTTCGTGGTCACCAGCGGAAAACCTTCGTTGAGGTCAAACCGCATCTGGTAGCCAAAGACGCTTTTCGTACCGGTGCCGGTGCGGTCGGCCTTGAAGGCGCCGTGGGTGTCCACATGGCGCATGAAATCTTCGTATTGGGAGCGGATAGGGCGGGTCATTAAAAACCAGTCGGCTAGAGGTCAGAGGGGGTGCCGGGGGCGCGTCATGGCGGCGGGCGGCCAAGACTTCAATTATGCCTTTAGCACCCGTCCCGGGTTCATCAGGTTATGAGGGTCCAGGCCCTGTTTGATGGCGCGCATCATGTCCAGTGCCACGGGTGATTTGTGCTTGGGCAGCGTGTTGACCTTGAGGCTGCCGACGCCGTGCTCGGCCGAGATCGAGCCCCGGTAGCGGTCCACCGCTTCGTAGACCAGGGCATTCATCGGCGTCTCCTGCTCGTTCAGGAAACGCGCCTGGTCTTCATTYTCCGGCGCCTGCACGTTGTAGTGCAGGTTGCCGTCGCCCARATGGCCATAGACGACCATGCGCGCACCSGGAAAMCGCTCSAGCAGCAGYGCATTGGTTTCAGYCACGAACTCGGGAATGCGCGACACRTTGATCGAGATGTCGTGCTTGATGTTCAGGCMCTCTTCGGCCTGYGCCATCGGGATGCTTTCACGGATGTGCCACAGCGCATGGGCTTGCGCCATGCTCTCGGCGACCACGGCGTCGGCAACGCAGCCGGCCTCCATGGCGGCTTCCAGGAGTCGCTCGAAGCATTCACGCGCATGGGCTTCGGATTCGTTGTCCGAGTTCTCCAGAACCACGCACCAGGCGTGCTCCTGCCAGAAAGGCACGCGCTGTTGCGGGAAGTGCCTGGCCACCAGGCCCAGTGCGAACTGGCCCATGACTTCGAAACCGGTCAGGCCGGAGCCCAGGTGCTCATGCGCCAGGCCCAGCAGCTGTACGGCAGCCTCAAGCGACGGCACGGCCGTAAAGGCGGTGAGCTGGGATTTCGGCATGGGATACAGCTTCATGATGGCGCCGGTAATCACGCCCAGCGTGCCTTCGCTGCCGATGAACAGGTGGCGCAGGTCGTAGCCGGTGTTGTCTTTTCGCAGGCCGGAGAGGCCGTCCCAGATTTCACCCTGTGCGGTCACGACTTCCAGCCCCAGGCAGAGGTCGCGCGTATTGCCGTAGCGCACGACCTGGGTGCCGCCGGCGTTGGTGCCGAGGTTGCCGCCAATGGTGCAGCTTCCCTCCGAGGCCAGGCTCAGGGGAAACAGAAAGCCGGCTTTTTCGCAGGCTTCCTGCAGGTTTTGCAACACGCAGCCGGCATCGACCGTGATGGTCAGGTTGCCGGCGTCCAGCGTGCGCACCTTGTTCATACGCGTCAGGCTGAGCACGACCTGCGTGCCGGTGTCGTCGGGTGTCGACCCTACCACCATGCCGGTATTGCCGCCTTGCGGCACGATGCTCACGCGTGCTGCGGCGCAGGCTTTCACCACGGCCGCGACTTCAGGCGTGGAGCCAGGACGCACCACGGCCAGGGCCTTGCCGGTTTCACGCCTGCGCCAGTCCTGTACCCAGGGCGTCAGGTCGCCATCAATCAGGACATTGGGTGCGCCGACGATCTGGCGCAGGGACTCAATCAGTTGGGT
>NZ_JBFUAZ010000158.1:0-7688 GCF_056406035.1 Polaromonas sp. P1_E1_2
GCCCAGGCCCGGGTGGAACGGAGCAACATGGTAGTCCTCCAGGTAGACCTCGATGAAAGTCTTCCAGTTGTAGTTGCACTGGTGAATTTCCACGTGGTCGAGTACGTAATCCGAAAAATCGAACTCGGGCCGCTCGAACAGCGGCGCCATATCCTGAGCCGGGTCGCGCGGGCCTTCGAACAGCTGGCCGTGACAGTTGCGCAAGGAAAAGCGCTGCAGGTTCTTGCAGGGTTTTTGCTCGAACTGCGGCGCGCCCAGCAACTCGCCGCTGCTGTTGTACGTCCAGCGGTGCAAGGGGCAGACGATGTTGCCGCCGGCAGCCGCCAGATTACCTTTCGGGTTGGCTGGCCCGGTCACATTGCCGGTTTCGCCGCCCAGGATCAGGGCTTGCCGGTGCCGGCAGACGTTGGACAACAGCTCCACGCCCTGCGGGTTGCGCACCAGCACGCGGCCGCCGCCTTCCTGCGCGAGCCGGTGCCAGTCGCCGACCTGCGGCACGGCTTTTTCATGGCCGAGGTAGCGGGCGGACTTGTTGAAGATCAATGCCTGTTCGCGCGCGAACAGGGCCTCGTCAAAGTACGCGCCTACGGGCAATTGCGGGTCCGCCGGCAGGACATGCACCAGGCGTGCGATATCGTTCATGGAACTCTCCAGGGCGTGGCGAAACACACCGGCCTTGAGAAAGGCACAGCCGCATCGCGGGATCAATGGCCCGGACTACGAAGGATCGGCCAGCAATCGGGCGATACGCTTGTCGAGCGGGAGCTTGGGGCAGGTGCTGCATTTCTCGCCGTCATGGCGGCGAAAGTAGTGGCAGCACACCTTGCGGTCGAGAGCGAGCGCAGGCGTCCCGTCACGCGCCCGGTAGGCAAAAAGGCCGCAGCCGCCGCTGATGCCGAGCCGGGCCAGCCATTCCTCACCTACCGCGGCGACCTCGCTATCGGCCAGAACTGACCGGCTGCGATGCACTAGCAGCAGCGCGCCCAGCACACACTCAGCCTGCAGCCGGTCGGCGGCGCGTGCATGCAGCGCCACCAGCTGCATGAGTGCCGCCCGCGTGGATTGGCACAGTTCGCGCAGCTCGCCTGTTGCCAGGCGGATGCGTGAAGGCAGCGTCGCGGCCTTCATGGGTGCGTGCACCGGCAATTGAAAGTCGCTGGGAAACCCGTCCACCACGGGTTGTGCCAGGCCGGCGAGCCGCGGAACGTGCGTATCAAGATGCGCGGCGATCACGCTGAGGTACACCGGTTGCCAGATCGCTAGCCCCCAGCAGCGCAGCGCCACATAGTGCGCGCCGGCTTCGGGGTAGGTCTCTGCCCAGTGCCGGCACAGCGCCCGCAACGGGCCCGGCCTGGCCGCTGCGTCGTCGCCATGACGCAGTGCGCTGGGCAGCGGTGCATCGCCCTGCTCGCCGCGCAGCGAGGGTGCGATGCGCCCGGCCAGTTGCAACACGCGGGCGAGGTCAGCGTTGGGCGCGGACGCCCACGCCTGCAGCGGCGCGCCGTCACGCACCGTGTCCTCCGCCCGCATGTCAAAGCTCATGCAACGCTTTCCGCAACCGGTTCTGCCTCGGCCCGGTGCGCGGCGCGGCGGCGGAGCCCGCCTATCGGGTTCACAAGATTGCCGGCCATCTTCAGGCTGGACGCAGGGTCTGCCAGGTTGACCATCTGCACGTTGTTGCCGAGTTGCAGGCGGTTCAGGCAGGAATGCAGGAACTCGGGCACAAACATGTCGTAGTGCGCGAACTTTTCGGCCATCTCAGGGTGGGCATCCTGGTAATCGGATACGCAGTCGGCCACCGATTGCCAGAAGTCTCTCTCGCTGCAGCAGGCGTTTTCCACCAGCACCTGGTTGATGTGGCGCAGCACGCCGTCGAACACATCGATGAAGATGCCCAGCAGCTTGAAGTGGTCGGGCACATCGACCGCCAGCCGGTTGACGCGCTCCGGCAGCAGCGCCTTGGCCTCAATGTTGAGGATGGCGCATTCCTCGGCAATGTCTTTCATGATGGCGCGCACCGGCACATGCTTGTCCAGCACCAGGATCAGGTTCTCGCCATGCGGCATGAAGGTCAGGTCGTGTTTATAGAAGCAATGCAGCAGCGGCGTCAGGTAGGACGCCAGATAGCTTTTCAGCCAGGCCTTTGTGCTTAGGCCAGAGCGGCGGATCAACTCGGGCAGCAGGGCATGGCCGTCCTTGTCGACATGCAGCAGCGCGGCCATGGTCATCAGGCGTTCGCCCGGTTTGAGCAAGGGCAGCGGGCTCTCGCGCCACAGCGCCGAGAACATCTTCTTGTAAGGCGTGTCGACCGGTATTGCAGCCTCATAGTAGTGATTGCGAAAGCCGATGGAGGCGACCTCCTGCAGGATGGTGAAACCGTTCGCGCGCAGGAAGGTGTCGCCGGACACCAGGCCCTTGATGAATTCGTTGATGGCGGGCGTGCCCGACATGTAATACGGTGAGAGGCCGCGCATGAACCCCATGTTCAGGATGGATAGCGAGGTCTTCACATAGCGCTTGCTGCGGTCGCTGGTGTTGAAGAAGGTGCGGATGGACTGCTGGGCGATGTAGTTGTCGCGGCCATAGGCCAGGCAGATGATCTTGCGCTGGGCCACATAACCGGCGAAGGCGATCGACAGCTTGTTGAACCACTGCCAGGGATGGGCCGGCATGAAGTTGTAGTCGGCTGGATCCACGCCCAGCGCGGCCACTTCGCGGCTAAAGCCGTCTACCGTCTCTTGCCCCAGCTCTTCGGCCAGCAACTGCTCGTAGCTGAGCGTGGAGATGCTGGAGAAAGCCGCGTGGTCCTTGTGCACGGCCAGCCAGATGACGCGAATCTCCGAGCCGGCCTCAGGCGCGTAGGCCTGGTAGTCGGCCGCAGTGAAACCCAGCCGCCCGTTGTTGGCAACAAAACCCGGATGGCCTTCCGTCATGGCGACTTCAATGGTCTGGAAGTCAGTGGTGTCGGCCAGCTGGGCGCTGCTGGGTGCGTCTGCCTTCATGCGCTTGTAGGCGCTGCCGAAGAGCGTGCTGCTGATCTCGTCGAGGTAGATGGGCAGCAGCTCCTCGCGTATTCCCAGGCGCTGGCGGCATTCAATGATGAACTGCAGCGCGTCCAGCGACTGGTCTGCGCTGTTCACCAGCTTGCGGATGGATTCCGGTTTGATGTACCAATGGCGCAGCGCCAGACGTTGTGCTTCGAATTGGTAGCACACGGCGCCGTCGTCGGAGCACACCTGGTACAACGCGAAGCCGCCCTGACCGGCACGCAGCAGCTCCGGTTCGATGATGATCTCGTGGGCATATTCGGCAATGGCTTTGCGCAACAGCAGGCGGTTGGCTTGAGCCCAGACCTCCGGCGTCAGGTGGGCGGCGAACTGGGCCRGGTCGTGCGCGATCTGGTGGGCGATGGTGACGTTCATGAATGGACTTCCTCTAAGGTGGCGGCCGTAGCCTGTTCAAAATCCCGCCGTGTGCAAAAGGCGAGGCTGGCGATCTTCTCGGGGAAGACCACATCACGGTCGTAGGCAAAGCCTGCCGACCGGTTCAAGGCATGGACCTTGTGATTGGTGGCGTCGGGCTCCACGACGATGCGCCGCGCGCGCAAGTGTTCGAACATGAAGCGCATCAGCGCATGGAACGCGGTGCGCGAATAACCGACAATGCGCCGCTCAGGCGGCCCGATAAAAATGTGCATGCCCAGGTCACCGGGCCGCACGGTGTAGAAGGCCTTGATGCGGTCCTGCGCGGGGTCGTAGCACTCCGCCAGGAAGGCTGGCTGGCCTTCGTGCCAGCCGATGTAGGGTGTGGCGGTGCCGGAATCCATCATGCGCTGGTAGGCCTCACGAACTTCGTCCTCGGTCTTGTCCTGCATCAGCCAGAAGGCGGCACGCTCCTGGATGAACCAGCGATGCAAAGTCGGGATGTCCTCCGGTATCCGCAACGGGCGGAACACAAAACCCGTCTCGTCGCGGTACAGCCTTTGCACGGCGTCGGCGCGGCGGTGGATCGTGTCAGTCTCAATTGGCATGGGCGGGCTCCTTTAGAGAGGCGGGATGGGCTGACTTGTCGCCTTCCTCCAGATGCCCGGCGCTGGGTACTTTGAGGATCAGGCGATCCAGCAACGCAGTGAGTACAAAGCCACCGGCCGCCAGCAGAAAGGGCACATGCAGCCCGTAGCGATTGACAATCGCGCCCGCCGCAAACGAGGACAGCAGCACGCCCATGTTCTGGAAGAAGTTGGTGATGCTGTAGTCTTGCGCATAGCGCTGCGGCGTGGACAGGCGAAACAGGTTGACCTCCAGCTTGACGATGATCTGGAAGAAGGCCCAGCCGTACAGCACGCGCCCCAGCACGACCAGGAAAGGATCGGGTGCGGCATGCAGCAACAGGCCGACCGCGCCCAGCAGCAGGTTGCCCACCGTGTGGTCGGGCAGGTCCCCGCCGCGTGCCCGTATCCAGGCGTGCAGGCGCAACGCGACGATGGCCACCACGCCCGGTATGGCGAAGGCCATGCCCGACAGCAGCTCGCTGTCGTTGCCAGTGATCTTCTGCCAGTACAGCGCGAAGAAGGGGCGGATCAGGTAGGCGCTGAAGTCAAACATCAGCATCACCAGCGCCAGCTTCAGGATGGGCAGGCGGGCCAGCAGCCCGACGCGGCGCGCTTCGGTGGCTTCGGCCATTGCCTGCTCCCCGGTGTTGACGCGAATGATCTTTCCGCTGCGGATCAGGTAGAAGCAGACCGCCATCTGAAAATAGTCGCCGGCCGCCATGGCAAAAATGCTGGCGCGCGGCCCCCAGGTCTGCAGCACAAAGCCGCCCACCACCGCGCCGAAGATGGCGCCGAAGTGCACCACCACCGACAGGATGCCAATGGTGGCCGCATGCTGCTCCTTGGGGGTCAGGCGCATCATGTACGGGTACATCAGCAGGTAGCTGCTCTTGCACATGAACATCAGCATGGACAGCACCCAGTAGATCTTCACCGTAGGCGCCCAATCGCTCAGCAGGCTGAAGGTGCCGGCGGCAAACTGCGTGTAGACCAGCAGATGCAGCGGCTCGACGCGGCGCGCCACGCGCGCCCACAATGGCAGGGTGCACATCACGGCGATGGAGATCGCCGCCACGTAGGCGCCCACGTGCACAGGGCTGTCGATGCCGTAGCGCACGCTGAAAAACTGCGGGTAAAAGGGAATCAGGATGGCGTCGCTGATGACGGCTAGTACCGTCATCGTGATAATGTGAAATCTCAGGTTCATGTTGGTTGTGTCTCTCAGGCCTCAGAGCAGGACGAAGTCCGCAGTGGACGGAATGGTGAAATCCTGGATCGCGACGCGACGCTCGATCTTGTAGTGCTCCACGCCCGTGAGTTCGCGCAGGATGTAGGAGTTGCGGTAGCAGCTCATGCCCAGGTCCTGGTTGGTCATGCCATGGGTGTGCTGGCCGGCGTTTTGCACGAATATCTCGTTGCCGTTGAAATCGGCGGCGTAATTGCGCGCGAGGCGATAGCGGCCTTGTTCGTCCCAGCGCAGGCGGTGGCGGATGCCGTCAACGAAAGGCGGGATGTTCTCGCGATAACCCGTGGCAAAGACCAGCCCCTCGCTGCGGTGCGCATAACGTGCGTCGCAGTCAAGCTGGCGGAATTCGATCTCGTAGCTGTCACTTCCGGCGTCGTAGCGGCACCCCTGCAACTCGCAATTGGTAATGAGGTGCGTGCGCAGCGGCCCCTGCTTTCGCCTGTCGTCCAGCAGGTCATAGATCTGGTTGATCAGGCTGGCATTGACGCCCTTGTACAGGCTGTCCTGCGCGCGCACGATGCGCTCCTTCTTCCCATCGGCCAGGTTGTAGAAGTAATCGATGTAGTCGGGAGAAAACATCTCGAGCGTGAGCTTGGTGGTCTCCATCTGGAAGAAGCGCGAAGAGCGGGTGATCCAGGTCAGGCTGTAGTCGTGCCCGTCGGCGTCCTTGAGCAGGTCGTGGTAGACCTCGGCCGCGCTCTGGCCGCTGCCGACGATGGTGATGGAGYGCTTCTTCTGCAGCTCGGCCTTGCGGGTGATGTAGTCGGCGGTATGCAGGTAGCGATGCCCGCCCGGCGCGCAACATTGTGGGAAACGGGGCTTGGAGCCAACGCCCAGCACCAGTTTACGGCAGCGCATGACAAAAGGCTCGCGCTGCGGGCCTTGCACACCGGTCACGACATAGCAGCCGTTCTCGATGTCGTGGACGATCTCCTGCACGTCGTACTCGAAGCGCGCGTTGGGCAGGCGCGCCGCCGCCCAACGGCAGTAGGCGTTGTACTCAGCCCRCGTCAGGTAGAAGCTCTCGCGGAAGTAGTACGAATAGATTTTCCCTTCTTCCTTGCAGTAGTTGAGAAAGCTGAAGCAGCTGGTGGGGTCCGCCAGGCTCACCAGGTCGGCCAGGAAGGGGTTTTGCAGTGTGGTGTTGTCAATCAGCATCCCGGGGTGCCAGTTGAACTCCGCATTGCGCTCCAGAAAAACCGCGTTCACCCCGGTGATCGGCTCCGCCAGACAGGCCAGACTCAGATTGAAGGGTCCAAGCCCGATCGCAATAAAGTCATAGACATCATTTTTCATTGCACTGAACTCCCTGATTTCTGGTGCGCCATCCGGCGGCGCATGGTGATCAAAAGAATGCCCGCCGCTGGATACAGCACCGGACCGCGTTCCTACCACTGATACGTCAGGGTCGCGTTGACGCTGCGTGCGTCGCCCCAGTAGCAGTACTGCTGGCTCAGGCACGACGCCACATAGGTCTTGTCGAGGAGGTTATTGACACTCAGGCGAAGGTTGGTGCCCTTGAGCGACGGGTTCAGCTGGGCCAGATCGACGCGCAGCATCAGGTCCACCAGCGTGTAGGGCGGCACCTTCATGCTGTTGGCGTTGTCAACCCAGCTGGAGCCCACATGGCGCACGCCCGCACCCATGGTGTAGCCCTGTGCGAAGTTCCAGTCGCCCCAGACCGAGGCCATATGGCGCGGCGCCTGGTACGGCGTGTTGCCGGTGAAGCCGTCCGACGATTCGGTGAACTTCATGTCGGTATAGGTGTAGCTTGCCAGCACCGAGACCTTGCGGCTCAGCTGCGAACGGGCCTCCAGTTCGAGGCCGCGCGAGCGCACCTTCCCGGTAGGCTCAAAGTAGGTGGCGCCTACCGGGCGTGTGGCGACATTTTTCTGCGACAGGTCGTACACCGCCGCCGACAGCAAGGTGTTGGAGTCCTTGGGCTGGTAGCGTATGCCGACTTCCAGCTGTTTGGTCTCCGCGGGCGGCAGGTTGTTGCCTTGCCGGTCATTGCGCAGGCTGGGATTAAAGCCGTCCGAATAACCCACGTAGGGCGCAACGCCGTTGTCAAACAGATAGACAACGCCGGCCCGCTTGGTGAATTTGGAGCCGCTCCACTGCGCCGGATTTCCCGAACCATACTGGTTGGAGGCCTTGGCCCAGTCCATGCGGCCGCCCAGCGTGAAGCGCCAGCGGTCCAGCTCGGTCTGGTTTTGCAGGTAGAGGCCGGTCTGCTCCAGCTTGCGGTCGATGAGGTCGCTGGTCACGCCGGTCAGGCCCGGGGCGCCGTAACTCGGGTTGAACAMATTGACGGGCAGCGCGCTGCCCGACTCCCAGTTCCCACTGACGCGGCGCTTCTGGTAGTCCAGCCCGGTCAGCAGGGTGTGCTTG
>NZ_JBFUAZ010000159.1:0-7678 GCF_056406035.1 Polaromonas sp. P1_E1_2
GGCCAGGTGTAAGACGTGCCTTTGACGCCCTTGATGTTTTCCCAGAGCTTGCCGGGCTCGGTCTTGACCTTGGCGTAATTGGCGCGAAAGGCCTTGCCGTTCATCGCGTACTTCATGAGCTTGTAGATCTCGTCGCTGGTCGGCCAGATGTCGCCCAGGTACACGTCCTTGCCGCCCTTGCCTTTGCCGACGGGTTCGGTCATCAGGTCGCGCATCACCGTGCCGGCAATGGCGTAGGCCACCACCAGCGGCGGGCTGGCCAGAAAGTTTGCCTTGAGGTTGGGATGGATGCGCGCCTCGAAGTTGCGGTTGCCCGAAAGCACGGCCGCGCAGACCAGGTCGCTCTTGCTGATGGCTTCATTGAGTTCGGGCGTCAGGTCGCCGGCATTGCCGATGCAGGTGGTGCAACCGTAGCCGGCCAGTGCGAAGCCGAGCTTCTCCAGGTAAGGCAGCAGGCCGGTCTCGGTGAGGTACTCGGTCACGATGCGCGAGCCAGGGGCCAGCGAGGTCTTGATGTGCGGCTGCACCTTCAGGCCGGCTTCCACCGCCTTCTTGGCCAGCAGGCCGGCGGCCAGCAGCACGCTGGGGTTGGAGGTGTTGGTGCAACTGGTGATGGCGGCGATCAGCACGTCGCCGTTGCCCACCGTGATGCCGGGGGCGGAATGCACCACCTCGGTCTGCGCCTTGGCGGGCGCGTCCGTGGTGTTGCTGGCGCGTGCGTGCGCCAGTGTGGGGCGGTTGCCTTCCATCTCCATCACGGGGCGTGCGGCACCGGCCGGTGTGGGCGGTGCGGACGGCAGCGTGTCCAGCCGGCCTTCATCGGTGCGGCGCACCAGGTGGCGGGTGTTGAGCATGCCGGCGGGCTGGTTAAAACCGTTCTCGGCAATCGACTTGCTGAACAGCGACTTGAACTGGCTGGCGACGTTGCCGAGCTCGATTCGGTCTTGCGGGCGCTTGGGGCCGGCCAGGCTGGGCGTGACATCGCCCAAATCCAGCTTGACTATGTGCGAATAATCAATCTCGCCGGCCTTGGCCACGCCGAAGAGGCCCTGCGCCTTGAAGTAGGCCTCGAAGGCTTCGATCTCTTCCCTGGTGCGGCCCGTGCCCTTGAAGTAGTCGATCGTTTTTTCGTCGACCGGGAAGAAGCCCATGGTGGCGCCGTATTCGGGCGCCATGTTGCCGATAGTGGCGCGGTCCGGCAAGGCCAGCGTGCGCGTGCCCTCGCCGAAAAATTCGACAAACTTGCCGACGACCTTTTCCTTGCGCAACTGCTCGGTCACGCGCAGCACGAGGTCGGTGGCTGTGACGCCTTCGCGCAGGCGGCCGGTCAGCTCAAAGCCCACGACGTCGGGCGTGAGGAAGTAGACGGGCTGGCCCAGCATGGCGGCTTCGGCCTCGATGCCGCCGCAGCCCCAGGCCACCACACCGATGCCGTTGATCATGGTGGTGTGGCTGTCGGTGCCCACCAGCGAGTCGGGATAGTACACGCCGTCCCTGCTTATATGCACGCCGCGCGAGAGGTATTCAAGGTTGACCTGGTGCACGATGCCGAAGCCCGGCGGCACTACGCCAAAGGTGTCAAAGGCCTGCATGCCCCATTTCATGAACTCGTAGCGCTCACGGTTGCGCTGGAACTCCAGCTTCATGTTGAGGTCCAGCGAATTTTTCTTGCCGTAGTAGTCGACCATGATGGAGTGGTCGACCACCAGGTCGACCGGCACCAGCGGCTCGATGGCTTTTGGGTTCTTGCCCAGCTTCAGCGCCACGCTGCGCATGGCGGCCAGGTCGGCCAGCAGCGGCACACCGGTGAAGTCCTGCAGCACCACGCGCGAGACAACAAACGGGATTTCTTCGGTGCGGTCGGCCTGGGGCAGCCAGTGGGCCAGTTGCGCCACGTGTTCGGCCGTGACCTTTTTGCCGTCGCAATTGCGCAGCACGGACTCGAGCACGATGCGCATGGACACCGGCAGGCGGGAAACTTTGGGAAACTGTTTGGCGAGTTCCGRCAGGGAGTAGAACTTGCCGGTCTTGCCGGAGGCGGTCTTGAAGCTTTTGAGCGTGGAGGAAAAAGCGTGGGGAGGCGGTTTGGCCATGGCGGACTCCTTTTTATTGACGGCAGCCCCCATTCTGGCAGGCACTGCGGCTCCGTGGGAGTCCGGCGCCGCATACCCTGCCCCTCTACCGAGTCTTGTGCGTTCTCACCAGGCCGGCTGCGGCGCTGCGCGGCGCAAGCCGAAGTACTGCAGTTCGGCCAGCACCGCCACCGTCAGCGCCTGCATCACCACATAGGCCACGCCCAGCATGGAGGGCGACACACGGCCGCTGGCAAGCATCAGCACGCAGGCCAGCGCCCAGCCGATATTGCCCGCCACCAGCGCCCAGATAACGCCACGCGGCAAAGGATTACGCGTTGAAACAAACGCAACGACTGCCGAATAGACCAGCAAAAACTCTCCGGTGTAGGCAATCAGGCCCTCGGGCAGGTTCAGCAGGCGGGCCATCGCGGCTGGAAAGGCGACTTGCAATACACCGCAAGCGATGCACGACAGCGCATCCACACGCAGCACATTGCGCAGGAAGTTGGGAGAGGAAAGGATGGAACTCGAAGACATGGCAAAACTCCTGAAAGTGCTGGCAGCCGGTCATAGGGAATAGCGATCAGCGCGCCGGGCCGCCGGGTCGGTGCGCATGGGGGTCATCATTCCTGCGCACCGGCTGCTCGTCGATAACCTGGCAGGTAATGGAAAACCAGCTTCATGGCTTTAGGATGGCGCCATGACTGCCAGCATTCATCACCCTACCCGCCCCGCGCCGCGCGCGGCCCAACCCTTTGGCGACCACTTGCGCCACTGGCGCCAGCACCGGCGCCTGAGCCAGCTGGACCTGGCCCACGAGGCCGACATCTCGACGCGGCATTTGAGTTTTGTGGAAACCGGCCGCTCGGTGCCCAGCCGCGAGATGGTACTGCGCCTGTCGGAGCGGCTGGACATTCCGCTACGCGAGCGCAATGCGCTGCTGGTGGCGGCCGGCTACGCGCCCATGTACCGCGAGCGGCCGCTGAATGACCCGGCGCTGGCTTCGGCCCGCCAGGCGGTGGAGCTGCTGCTGAAAAGCCATGAGCCCTACCCGGCCCTGGCCCTGGACCGCCACTGGAACATCGTGGCGACCAACCGCATGGTGCCGCACCTGCTGGCGGGCGCCGATGCGTCGCTGCTGGAAGCCCCCGTCAACGTGCTGCGCCTGAGCCTGCACCCCAAGGGCCTGGCGCCGCGCATCGCCAACCTGCTGCAGTGGCGCGACCATTTGTTTGAACGCCTGCGCCAGCAGATCACGGCCACGGCCGACCCGGCGCTGGTGGCGTTGCTGGAAGAACTGAAGGCCTACCCGGTGCCGGAAGAAGCCAAGGGGCCGAATCTGGAAGGCGAGCATCCAGGCGTTGTGATGCCTTTCAAGTTCAACACGCCTTCAGGCGTTTTGAGCTTCATCAGCACGACCACCATCTTCGGCTCACCGGTGGATGTGACGCTGCAGGAGTTGGCGATGGAGACGTTTTTCCCGGCGGATGACTTCACGCGCCGGGCGCTGCACGTRCTGGCGGCGCAGAGCTAGAGTCCGCGCGTCCGGGCTTTAAAGCTCGACGATGGTCTTGAAGCCGCCAAAAATCATCCGCTTGCCATCGAAGGGCAGATTCTTCGGATCCATCATGGCCTCCAGGCGCGGGTCGGACATGACCTTTTTGTTGACGCTGTCGCGCTGCTTGCGTGACTTGTAGGTGATCCACGAGAACACCACCACCTCGCCGGCCTTGAGCTTGACGCTTTGCGGAAAGGACGTGACCTTGCCCGGTTTCACGTCGTCGGCGATGCACTCGGTGTATTCGATCGCGCCGTACTCCTTCCAGATCTTGCCGGCCTTGCGGGACAGCTTGCGGTAGTCCTCCACTTTCTTGGCGGGGACGGCAACGATGAATCCATCTACGTAACGAGCCATGGGAAATCTCCTTGGGTAAGCGGTTTGTCACCTGAAACGCCGCAACAACCGATCAAGTTGCCGGCGTGCAAGTGCATAGCCATTAATTTGTGTACACCGTACACAATATACCCAAAGACCTGTGTAAGACACCTTAGAGATTCGTAACAAGGCATGTATTGGTCGAACCATGCCCCTTGCGCGGGCGTACCGGGAAAACGTCCGCCGCCAGCTGGTTCATCGCACCCGTAGAGACAGGCAAAATGCTATTAATTTAATAGCTGCTTGCGCCCGTTTTTATTGGGTTACGGCCACTATTTACTTAAATTCCCGGGAACCGGCACGCAGCCGGCTTATACGAACACATGGGCCTCGCCGGCCACCGTGATGCGAACCATGGCGCCCGGCGCCGGGGCATGCAGGCCGGAGCTGCGCACCAGCAGCGGCGCGTCCCACGCAGCAAGCTCTGTCGCCGCCGGTGCTTCTTCTGCCGTGACCATGCCAGCGCCGCGCACCAGGCGCACCGACAGCACGCAGACCGGACCGCCAAAATCGGTGTCGATAACCGCGCCGTAGCACGCAGCGGCATCCGCACTTTGCGCGGCCGCCTGCGCCGGGACTTCAGCCACCTGCAGTTGCTCTGGCCGCAGCATGATCTGCGCCGCACCGCTGCGCTGGCCGTCGTTGACCGCGACTCGCCCCAGCGCGCAGTCAGCCCAGCCGCCCGCCAGCCGCGCGGGCAGCACGATGGCTTCGCCCAGGAAGCCGGCCACCGCGGCATCACGGGGCCGCAGATAAAGATCCACCGGGCGGCCGGCCTGCACCAGTTGCCCTTCACGCATCACGGCTACCTGGTCGGCAAATGACAGGGCCTCCGCCTGGTCGTGCGTGACCAGGATGGTGGTGATGCCGGCGCCGCTGAGCAATTGCGCGACGGCTTTGCGGGTGCTGGCGCGCAGGCCCGTGTCCAAGGCGGAAAAAGGCTCATCGAGCAACATCAGCTGCGGGCGCTGGGCCAGCGCGCGGGCCAGTGCCACGCGCTGCTGCTGGCCGCCAGACAACTCATGCGGGCGACGGCTGAGCATGGCGGTGTCCAGCGCGACCATGTCCATCAGTTCGGCAATGCGTTCAGCGCGCTGGGGCGTATTGCGCGGCAGGCCAAAGCCGACGTTGCCTTCAATCGTCAGGTGCGGAAACAGCGCGCCGTCCTGCGGCACAAAACCGATGCCGCGCTGGTGCGCCGGCACGGCTTCCGGCCCGTCGGCCAGTTGCCGCCCACCCAGCACGACGCGGCCGGCGTCGGGCACTTCGAAGCCGGCAATGATGCGCAGCAAGGTGGTTTTACCGGAACCCGACGGACCCACGATGGCGGTGCGGCTGCCGGCCGGCACGTGCAAGTGAACGCCGCCCAGTGCTTCCACGGGGCCATAGTGTTTGCGCAGGCCGTTCAGTTCAAGAGAAGTTGTCATCGTCCCGCCGTGCGTTTGGATTGGGTATAGAGCAGCCACGTCATGGGCAGCGACAGCAGCACCATGATGAGCGCATAGGGCGCGGCGGCGGCGTAGTCGATCTCGCTGCTGTAGGCCCAGAAGGAAGTTGCCAGGGTGCGCGTGCCGTTGGGCGCGAGCATCAGCGTGGCGGTGAGTTCGTTGGTGATCCCCAGGCCCACCAGGGCCGCGCCGGCCGCCGCGCTGGGCGCGGCCAGCCGCAGGGTGATGGCCCACAGCGCCTGCACGGGCGTGCGGCCCAGGCTGCGCGCGGCCTGCTCCAGCTCCACCGGCGCCTGCGCGATGCCGGCGCGCAGGCTGATGAGGGCGCGTGGCAAAAACATCAGCAAATAAGCCAGCAGCACCGTCACCGCTGTCTGGTAAATCGGCATGCGCACCGTCACCGTGACGAGCGCCAGCGCCACCACCACACCGGGCAGCGAACCGACCATGTAGTTGCAGGCCTCCAGCACGCGCTGCAGCCGGCCGGGCGAGCGTATCGACAGCCAGGCCATGGGCACAGCGGCCAATGTGGTCAGCAACGCACCGGCCAGCGCCAGCCCCAGGGTCTGGAAAATCGCCGGGCCGATTTCATCCACGCGCCATACAGCAGCCCCGCCGGCCACCAGCCAGCGGCCCAGGGTAACCAGCGGCACGCCCAGTGCCAGAGCGGTGACCAGCACGGGCAGCAACAGGCTGAGCGCGGTGAAGCGGCCCAGGCTGCGCTTGAAAGGCATGCGCGCGGCGCCGGAACCTACGCGCGCATAACGTTCCTTGCCGCGCGCGGCCGATTCCAGTGCCAGCAACGCGAAGCAGCACACCACCAGCACGCCGGAAAGCATGTTGGCCGCAGGCCCGTTGTAGGTCGACTGGAACTGGTCGACGATGGCCGTGGTGAAGGTGTCGAAACGGATCATCACGTAAAGGCCGTACTCGGCCAGCAGGTGAAGGCCTACCAGCAGTGAGCCGCCGCATACCGCCAGCCGCAGCTGCGGCAGCACCACGCGGAAGAACACCGCCAAAGGGCTCAAGCCCAGCGAGGCGGCGCTGTCTTCCATGCCCGGATCCAGCCGCCGCAAAGCCGCGGCCACCGGCAAATACAAAAATGGAAAGTAGGCAATCACCGAAACCATCACGCCGGCGGGCAAGCCGTGCAGGCCGGGGGCGACCGTCATCCAGGCATAGCTGTGCACAAAAGCCGGCACGGCCAGCGGCGCGACGGCCAGCCAGGCCCAGGTGCGCGCACCGGGCAGGTCGCTGCGCTCGGTGAGCCAGGCCAGGGCCACGGCCAGCACGGCGCACGAGGGCACTGTCAGCGCTACCAGCAAAGCAGTGTTGACGAGCAGCTCCCCAACACGGGGCCGGAAGATCAACGCAGAGGCCGTGTCCCAACCCGCCTGGATGCCGACCCAGATGACAAAACCCAGCGGCAACAAAGCGAGCAACGAGACCAGCAGGGCCGCGCTGCCCACCCACGACAGGCGCCAGCCGCCGCGCCCGGCCGCAGGCGAAGGCAGCAGGGCCGCACTCGCCGGCTTCAGGGAGTCGGCGCCGACATCAAATGGCAAGGCACTCAAGGCAGGTGTCAGATCCGCGGACCTGAAGTGGTTAGGTGCGATTGGAAGTGGTTTACAGCAGGCCGGCCTGGGTCATCAGGTCGGTGACTTTTTTGCTGTTGAGTTTGGAAGGCTCGACCTTGGGCGCCTGCAGCTCAGCCAACGGCACCAGCTTGGGGTTGGACTGCACGCCCGTACCAACAGCGTACTCATACGCGTCGCCGGTTTTCAGGATGTCCTGTCCGCCTTTGCCGGCAATCCACTTCACGAAGGCCTGCGCTTCGGGCTGGTGCTTGCTCGAGGCCAGCACGCCGCCACCRGAAATGCTCACAAAAGCGCCAGGGTCCTGGTTGCGGAAGTAATGCAACTGGGCGTTGTTGCTGTTCTCGCCGGTCTTGGCCTGGTCGCCGTAATAGTAATAGTGGTAGATCACGCCGCCTTCGATCTGGCCTGCATTGACGGCCTTGAGCACCGTGCCGTTGCCTTTGTAAGGCGTGGCGTTTTCCTTCATGGCCTTGAGCCAGGCGACGGTAGCGGCTTCGCCCTTGAGTTCGAGCAGCGCGCTCACGATGGCCTGGAAGTCGGCGCCGGAAGGCGATGCAGCCCAGCGGCCTTTCCATGCGGGCGTGGCCAGGTCCAGCATGGACTTGGGCAACTGTGCGGGCG
>NZ_JBFUAZ010000160.1:0-7667 GCF_056406035.1 Polaromonas sp. P1_E1_2
GGCCTGCAGCACACCGGCGCGGGTGGGCGTCTTGCCCGCGCGCCGGACAGCTTCCACTGCGATCTTGGCTCCCATATAGCCTTCAAGACTCGAGAAGGACAGAACTTCGCCTGGCGYGTATTTCTTCATGTCGCCGTGATATTCGGTGATGACCGGCTTGGAAGGAACGAAGGGGAAAGGCACCGCTTGACTCAAAACGATGCCGCGTGCTTTGTCCTTGCCGGTGGCACTGACCAGACCGTCGTGCTGTAGCACCGACAGGCCGTAGATCTGCACCGAACCTCCAGGGGCGTCGCGGACCGCCTTGACGAATTCAAACGCAGGCTTTCCCGCAGCCAGCAAAATAATGCCCTTGGGGCGGGTCTCTGTGATGGCGGCGACGGCCGCGCGAACGCTCGCATCCAGCTTGTCGGGTGTGGCGTCAATTACCTGCTGCGTCGCGATCTTGACGCCCTGTGGACCACTGAGCTGGGTCGTCAGCTGCGCCAGGGGTGGGCCGAAGGCGACGTTCATGTTGACGATGGCCAGCGAGTCCTTGCCCCAGGTCTTGGCTTCTTTGAGGAGGGCGCCAACTTCATCCGCATAGCCGCTGCGCAGTGGAAACACATTGCCGGCAGAAATCACATTTTTATCGCCTTGCAGCGGCGCAATCAGCGCAATGCCGTTCTTGCTCAGCAAGTCCTGCTTGGCGATTTCGGCAAGACCAGCGCTGTTGAGAAAGCCCAACAGCCCTACCACCGCCGGGTCGCCGATGAGCTGCTGGGTCAATTCAACCATCTTTGGGCCCTGAAGACTGTCATCCAGCGTGACCAGCTTGAGCTTATGGCCCTGCAGGGTACTGCTCGCGTTGACTTTGTCGAAATAGGCCTGGATACCCGCCGCCATGCCTTTGGCGTTCGCGGCCGACGCCGGATTAGTCTATGAGGCGACTTGCCCGAAGACCAGGTCGATGGCGTGGCTGGACATCGGCAGGGCAAGGATGACGAGCGCCGCGATGGCGGTAGTGAAGCGCGTGAAAATGAGCGTCATAAAGCCTCCTTAAAGGAGTCAGTACATCATCAAAGAAAAGTAGTTCAAATGGGTTAAACCCCAACATATTGCGTCAGCAGTTCAGGCCGGGCATGCAGTTCCGGTGAGCTGCCTTCAAACACCACTTCACCCTTGACCAAAATGATGTTGCGGTCTGTGACTTGTGTCACATGTTTCCAATTTTTGTCGACGGTCATGCTGCTGATGTCGCTTTCGCGGATCACTAAGCCGCGAGCCGAGCGAGTTGCGATTCGATAGTTTTGGGGAGCGGTAAGGACGTGCCAGCTAAAGTACAACTCGACTAACTGCTTGTGAAGGTGTTTATACGTACGGCCCGGTCAAAAAAACATTGGGCCGGAAATTATGCGTTCGCTGATGGCTTCCCGGTTCAGAATCACACCCATGACAACTCCCAAGCTGCTGATCGAGTCCGCGGACGGCATCATGACCGTGTCCCTGAACCGCCCCGACAAACTTAATGCCATTGACAACGAGCTTGCGCGTGCACTTCTTGCTGCTATAGAGTTGGCCTCGCGCGACGATGCCGTCCGGGTGCTCCTTCTGCGCGGCAATGGCCGGGCATTCTGTGCGGGGAGGGACGTCAGTGCGCCACCCACTGAAGAGGACCTGGTCTTGGTGCAAGCCGTGTCCAAAGCGCTGGTGTCCCTGCCCAAGCCGGTGCTTGCTTCGGTTCATGGCTGGACTGTCGGCGCCGGCTTGGAGTGGATGCTCAATGCGGACATTGTGATCGCGGGGGAAAGCACCCGCTTCAAGTTGCCGGAGTCCTCCCTCGGGGTTTTTGTGACGGGTGGATTGACCGCCACCTTATCTGCCTATGCAGGCGTTGCGCGCGCCAAGGCGCTGATGCTCCTGGGCGAAGAGTTCTCACCTGCGCAGGCGATGGCTTGGGGACTTGTCTGGAAAGTGGTCTCCGACCAGGAACTCGAATCGGCTTCCCGACAAATCGGCGCCAGGCTGGCGTCGCTTCAGCCGGTGGTGGCAGCCAGCTTCAAACGGGTTCTCAACGACATCGGCCTTCGCCATTTCGATGATGCCATCGCGCTTGAAAACGATGCGCAGCGCACCTTGGGCGGTCGCGGGGTTCAGAACTAGCAGGCTGCCCAAGGCGTGCGGAAGATCTGATCTCTCAACGCCCAGGGCATGCTGGGGTTGACCGTCGATCCGGTGTCGCCCCGTCCACATGAAAGGCCGGTCAATCCCGGCGCCTGATTTCATCTTCGATGATGCCCAGCCGCATATCGAACTCAGGCATCACCCAGCGCCGTAGCGCTTCACTTGGGCCTTGCCAGCGCTCACTGCCTTGCGCGCCAGGCGTGTTGCAGATGCGCACCCAAGCCCAACCAAGCAGTGCCAGCGCCACCGCGCGCAGGTAGTCGCCAGCGACCCAATAGGGCAACTGGGGCGCCGCACCCGCGACCTTGATCAATGCTGCGGTCGTCATCTCAAGGCGGGCGAAACAGCTCAATACAGCCTTCTCGTTCGCGCGCCCGTCGTCCAGGCCCTCCTGCAGGACCTGGAACATCTGCCGCAACGCCTTGCCGCCGTCCGGTATCACCTTGCGGACCAGCAAGTCGATGGCCTGAATCTCGTTGGTGCCCTCATAGATCATGGTCACGCGTGAATCGCGCACGGTCTGCTCGATTCCCCATTCGCGGATGTAGCCATGGCCACCGAAAACTTGCAGGCATTCGCTGGCGCCGTGGAAAGCCTGATCGGTGAAAGCAGCCTTCAACACGGGTGTGAGCAGGCTGCACCACTGCTGTGCCCTTTCACGACGAGTGGGGTCAGGGTGGTACCTGGCGATGTCGAGCTCGAGTCCTGTCTGGTAAGCCAGCACGCGCCCTCCGTCGATCCAGGCTCGTTGCGTATCCAGCAGGCGGCGCATCGCCGGGTGGCCGATGATGAAGTCGGCGGGCTCGGTGCTGGTGCGTGGCCCGGGCACGCGCATCTGCCTGCGCTCGCGCGCATAGGCATCGGCCTTTTGCCATGCGGCGTCGAGCAGGCCGATGCCCTGCAGCGCCACGTGCAAACGCGCCGCATTCATCATCACGAACATTGCGTTCAGGCCCTCGCCCGGCTGGCCTACCAGCCAGGCTGTCGCATCATCGAAGCGCATGGCGCAGGTGGGGCTGCCGTGCAGGCCCATCTTTTCTTCGATGCGATCGCAGTAGACATGGTTGCGGCTGCCGTCCATCAGCAGCTTGGGGGCGAGAAACAGCGACAGGCCTTTGGGGCCGGCAGGTGCATCCGGCAGGCGTGCGAGGACGAGATGCAGGATATTGCCGGTGAGATCGTGATCGCCACCGGAAATGAAGATCTTGCTGCCGTTGACGCGGTAGCTGCCGTCCGGCTTCGGCGTTGCGCGGGTGCGCACCAGTCCGAGATCGCTGCCGGCATGCGCTTCGGTAAGGCACATCGTGGCCAGCCATTCGCCAGAGACAAGTTTTTCCAGGTAAGTCGCCTTCAATTCATCGCTGCCATGATGGGCCAGGCACTCATAGGCTCCGTGCAGCAGGCCCGGTGCCATGGTCCAGCCATGGTTGGCGGCACTCAGCCATTCGTACAGCGCACCTTCCAGCACCCAGGGCAGCCCTTGCCCGCCGTGTTCAGGCGCGCATGAAAGCGCAGGCCAGCCTGCCTGCCAGAACGCCTGGTAGGCCTGTACGAAACCTGGAGGCGTCACGACCGCGCCGGCATCGAAGCGGCACCCCGGGTTGTCGCCCGCCGCATTCAGCGGCGCCACAACCTCGGCGACGAACTTTCCTGCTTCCTCCAGAACCTGCCGCTGCAGGTCGCCGTCGGTATCGGCAAAGCGCTCGATCGGTCGCAATTGGCCGCCCGCGTCCAGTACGTCGAAAAGAATGAATTGCGCATCTTGCACAGCGGGTTGATAGGTCATACGCCTTTTCTACTGGTTGCCACGGAGTCACAATAATAGTTATTTATAATAATCAAATTGGCGCGCGAATGGCAACAGGCGCAGCCGATCCTTTCGGCACGCGCCCGCCAGGCCGGCGGCCCTGATTCGGGTGGAAGGCCGAGGTGGTCGCGGTGGTTGCTCCACTACCCATCGTTCGGGCGCTCGAAGTTTCATCGCGACCCGAACAGGAAAAACACCAGCACGCATTGGTGCCTGGCCTGCACCAGTGCCGGCCTTTGGCACTTCCCTTAGCGACGCTCTTTCAGCGCCGTGTGCAGGTAGTCGTAGAACATCTTTGCCGGTGCGCGCAGCGTCGTGCCACGCAAGGTGGTGAGGCCGAGGACACGCGACACCGCCGGGGCGACGAGCGCAACGCCGATGATCGACGGATGCCGTTTCGGCAAGGCCAGGCGTGGTACAGCCGCAAGCCCGAGCCCCGCCTCGACCATGCCGAGCAGCGTCGCGATGTGGCTCACCTCGAGACGGTACGAGGGGTTGATGCCCGCCTTGGCCAGCGCGTCATCCAGCAGTTGCCGGTTTCCGCTGGTACGCGATACCGCGATCAGGCGCTCGGTTTCCAGGTTCTTCCAGGACAGCGTCTTGCGGCCGGCGAGTGCATGGCGGCGCGGCATGGCCACCACGAAGGGGTCGGTGTGGATCGGCTCGAAGTCCACCCCGGGCACCTGGTTGCCCATGAAGCTGATGCCGAAGTCCGACTCGCCCGACACTACGCTGGCCATCACCGCGCCGGCGGCTTCGTCAATCACACGGACGCGGATCAGCGGGTAGCGTTCGGAGAAAGAGCTCACGACCGTGGGCAGGAAATGGATGGCCGCGGAAGGCACGCAGGCCACCGTGACCCGGCCGGTCCGGCTGCCGGCGATGTCGGTGATGCCGAGCATGGCGGACTCGAGGTCGTCCAGCGCGGCGCGTGCGCGATCAAGGAAAACGTGCCCGAGGGCCGTCAGTTCGACCTCTCGTGTGGTGCGGTTGAAAAGCCGCGCGCCCAGGATGGTCTCGAGCTTGTCGATGCGCCGGCTTAAAGCGGGTGGGGAAAGATGGATATGGTCGGCTGCTGCGCGAAAGCTCCCGCGCTCGGCCACCGCCACGAAGGCTTCGAGTTGCTGTAAATCGAAATTGATGCGTGCCATGCACCAATACTAGCAAAAGTTGCACTTCACGGATTCCCTTCATTCGCCGAAGATCCGGCAACCAGAACATCCACAGGAGACAAACCATGCTGCCGAAACACCACGTCCGGACTTTGCTGATGCTGAGCTTGCTACCACTGGCGGTTGGCTCCTCCATGGCGGCGACCAGTCCGGCGACGCCCAAGAACTGGCCCGAAAAAGCGATCACCATCGTGGTGCCGACCTCCGCCGGCGGCGCCAACGACGCGATGGCGCGCGTCCTGGCCCAGGGACTCAGCGCCCGGCTCGGCAAACCGGTCATCGTCGACAACCGGGCCGGGGCGAACGGCGCGATTGCCAGCGAGTTCGTGGCCCGCGCCGCGCCGGACGGCTACACCTTGATGTTCGGCTACATCGCTACCCACGGCATCAACCCGGCCTTGCAAAAGCTGCGCTACGACCCGGTCACCGATTTTGAACCCATCGGCATGGTGGCGGCATCTCCGACGGTGCTGGTCGTCAGCCCGGAAGTGCCGGCCAGGACCGCCAAAGAACTGGTGCAGCTCATCAAGGCCAAACCCGACAGCTTCAGCTTCGCGACGGCGGGGAATGGCACCGCACCGCATATCGCAGGCGAGCTGTTCAAGCTGTCCGCAGGGGTGGATGTGATCGGAATTCCCCACAAAGGCTCAGCGCCCGCCGTGATGAGCACCATCTCTGGCATCACGCAATACATGTTTCCCAGTTTGTTTACCGCGTACCCGCAAATCAAGGGCGGCAAGCTCAAGGCGCTCGGCATCGCCGGTGACAAGCGATCTCCCGTCTTGCCTGACGTTCCGACGCTGGCCGAGCAGGGAATTCCCAACGTCAGCATGTCGCAGTGGTACGCCATGTTCGCCCCCGCTAAAACCCCCAAGGTGGTGGTTGACCGGCTGAACCAGGAGATCAATCGCGTACTGGCCGAAAAAACCGTACAGAAATTCATTGAAGACCAGGGGGCCGAGGTTGAAACCAGCACGCCTGCGCAACTCAAAACCCTGGTGCAAAAGGAAGTCACGCGCTGGAAGGGCGTTGTGGCGACCGCAAAAATCAAGCTCGACTGAGTCGCGCAAGTTTTACTGAAAGGAGGGTACGCGCATGAACTTGCAAGACTGGACAGGCCGCAGCGAAACAGTGGAAGACACCGCCACTGCCACGCCGTACGCAGCGCTGTCGGCCACGCTCGACCGCGCCGACACCTCGCGCCCCGCGCCCGGCACGCCGTTGCCCTACCTCTGGCACTGGCTGTATTTCCTGCCGATCCACGCGCAATCGGAGATCGGCCCGGATGGCCATGCGCGGCGAGGCGGATTCCTGCCGCCCGTTCCGCTTCCGCGCCGCATGTGGGCCGGCAGCGATTTTGAGTTCCACGAGCCGCTGTGTGTCGGCGACGCGCTCGCGCGCACCTCAACCATCGTTGATGTGACGGAAAAGAGCGGCCGCACCGGCAGCCTGGTTTTCGTGAAGGTGCGCCATGAACTTCGCCGCAACGGTTCTGCGGGCGTAGCGTTGACCGAGCACCACAACATCGTCTACCGTGCGGCGCCGACGCCGGCCGACGTGGCTCCGCCGCCGCAGGCAGCGCCCGCGGAATTCGCGTGGGTGCGCCGCATCGTTGCCGACGACGTGCTGCTGTTCCGCTACTCGGCCCTCACGTTCAACGGGCACCGCATTCACTACGACCGAAAGTACGTCACGGAGGTCGAGGGTTACCCCGGTCTTATCGTGCACGGCCCCTTGATCGCCACGCTGCTCATGGACCTGTTGCGTCGACACATGCCTGAGGCCATGGTGCGCAAATTTGAGTTCAAGGCGGTCCGGCCCACGTTCGACGTCAACCCGTTCTCGATCCACGGGCAGCCTTCAGCCGACGGCAAGAGCGTGCGGCTGTGGGGGCGTGACCACGAAGGCTGGCTCACGATGGATGCCACCGCCACGCTGGGCTGAGGAGACGCCATGCAACCACTCAAGGGCATCACCGTCGTCACGCTCGAACACGCCATCGCGGCGCCTTTCGCCACACGGCAGCTGGCCGACATGGGTGCGCGGGTCATCAAGGTTGAACGCCCCGGTGTGGGCGATTTCGCGCGGGCCTACGACAGTCGCGTGCGGGGCCTTGCATCGCATTTCGTCTGGACCAACCGCTCCAAGGAAAGCCTGACGCTGGACGTCAAGCACGAGGAGGCGCAGAAGATCCTCATGCGCCTGATCATTGAAGAGGCCGACGTCGTGGTGCAAAACCTCGCGCCGGGCGCTGCAGCACGGCTCGGCCTGTCGTACGAAGCGTTGGCCAAGCGCAAGCCCGGCATCATCGTGTGCGACATCTCGGGGTATGGCGACGACGGCCCTTACCGCGACAAAAAAGCCTATGACCTGCTGATCCAGAGCGAGGCCGGTTTCGTCTCGGTAACCGGTACGCCCGACACACCGTCCAAGGCCGGTCCATCCATCGCCGACATCGCTGCCGGCATGTATGCGTACACCAACATCCTGGGCGCGCTCATGCACCGTCGGCAGACCGGTGAGGG
>NZ_JBFUAZ010000161.1:0-7574 GCF_056406035.1 Polaromonas sp. P1_E1_2
GGTTGGCCTGCCCTTCCGGTGCGAGTGAGGGGTAATTTTTGGAGATTTCCAGCCATTTGCGCTTTTGCGCCTCGCTGACGGTATCCCAGCTTGACGCCAGCGGTTTGAGCGCCTGCTGTTGCATGGGCGTGAGTTCAGCCCAGGTCGGCTTGGCCACGACGGGCTTGGCAGGGACGGCCGGGGGCTTCACAGCTGCACTGGCAGGGCCTACGGGTTTAGGCGCCTGTGCAAGGCCCAGCATGGGCCAGGCCAGCAGGGTAGCCGTCACAAGCCCGAACGACAGCCATTGCAGTCTCAACCGCATGGAGCGGCCATCGACAGATGGGGCGCGTCGGGAGATTGCGCGCGGGATCATTGGGCCGTGGGGGCTTGGCGTGTGGCTTTGAGGTACTGGACAAAACCCGGGTCGGCAAAAGCAGCGGGCGGGAGTTCGTCAGTAAGCAAYGCCACATCGACTTCTGCCAGTTCCTGGGCGCGGTTGTCGTTCTGGATCGAATTGATGGCCAGCAGGCCTACAACCAGTGCAACAAGTGGAAGGACCGAACCAATCCGTGCCCACCAGCTCAGGCCGTCATCAGATCCCCATGAAAGGGCGGCACTTGTGCCAACGCCGACGACGCTGGTGGCGGTTTGTGTTTTGGCGACTTTACGTTTTGAAACAGCTTGAGCGCGTGCGGCGCGCAGGCGCTCGGAAATGTCGTAAGGCAGGTCGGCAGCTCCCGCGGACAGGTAGGACGCGGTCTTCAGGCCAAAGCGGTCCTGCAGGATTTCGGCTCTTTTTTGTAGTGAGTTAGTCATAGTTTTATACCTTTGGCACTCAGGGCTTTGCTGAGGGCGTGAACTGCGCGGGAACAATGTGTTTTGACACTGCCCTCCGAACAGCCCATGGCGGCTGCTGTTTCAGCGACATCCATTTCCTCCCAGTAACGCATCAGAAAGGCTTCCCGTTGACGGCCCGGCAATTCCTTTACCTGCAGTTCGATCTCATGCAATATTTGCGCCCGCTCAGTAGCATCCTGGGCGCTCTCTGTACCCTCTGAGTTGGTAAGGCTCTCTAAAGTTTCCAGAAGATCGAAATCTTCTCCCTGCGATTCAAAGTCGCTCATGTTGGAGAAAAGCGCGTTCCGGGTCTTGCGGCGCCGGAACCAGTCCAGCGTGGTGTTGGCCAGGATGCGCTGGAACAGCATGGGCAGCTCGGCCGCAGGCTTGTCGCCATAGTGCTGGGCCAGCTTCATCATGCTGTCCTGAACGATATCAAGGGCAGCTTCTTCATCTCGCACGTGGTAGATGCTGCGCTTGAAAGCCCGTTTTTCAACGCTTTTCAGGAAATCCGAGAGTTCTTGTTCAGTTGCCAACGGTGTGGGGTTCCGGTTCGTCCAGCGCTGCACAGGGTGGTCTGCGGGTACTCGCAGGGCCGATGYCGATAAGGCATGCATCCAAGGATACAGCTGGAAAATTATCGCATCCCGGCCGGTACCGGATGCGATTTTTCGCCGCTTGCAGCCATTGCGCAACGCGAAATGCCATAATACTGCCTGCAATTCAAAGGCAAACGGGTCACGACTCGGCGGTTTATGTTTCCGCTTATGGTTTTGGCCTCAAGTCTCGATGCCGCTTCACAAGAGTGGGCAAAGAGGCACCCAAGGTATTTCGTTAGAGAAATTCACAAAGGTTCATCATGGAAATCTCCAAAGCGGAAATCGCTTCCGCGGCAGCTGCGTCTGCACAAACAAATTCTCAAGAACTCCGCGGCGCGGAAATCCTCATGAAGTCCCTTCAGGCTGAAGGCGTCAAATACATGTGGGGTTATCCGGGCGGTGCAGTCCTGCATATTTACGACGCCGTCTACAAACAGGACTCGATCCAGCACATCCTGGTGCGTCATGAGCAGGCAGCTGTGCACGCAGCCGACGGTTATGCTCGCGCCACAGGCGAGGTGGGCGTGGCGCTGGTCACTTCCGGCCCAGGCGTGACCAACGCCGTGACCGGTATCGCGACAGCGTACATGGACAGTATCCCGATGGTCATCATCACGGGACAGGTCCCCACCCACGCCATCGGCCTGGACGCCTTCCAGGAGTGTGACACCGTCGGCATCACCCGGCCCATCGTGAAGCACAACTTCCTGGTCAAGGATGCGCGGCACATGGCCGAAACCCTGAAAAAGGCGTTTCATATCGCCCGCAGCGGCCGGCCCGGCCCCGTGGTCGTCGATATCCCCAAGGACGTGTCCTTCAACAAGGTGCCCTACAACGGCTATCCGCAAACCGTTGAGATGCGCTCCTACAACCCGGTGCGCAAAGGCCATGGCGGGCAGATCCGCAAGGCCCTGCAATTGCTGCTGGCGGCCAAACGGCCCTATATCTACACTGGCGGCGGCGTATTGCTCAGTAATGCCTCGCAAGAACTGCGCACTCTGGTCGACATGCTGGGCTACCCCTGCACCAATACCTTGATGGGCCTGGGCGCCTACCCGGCCAGCGACAAAAAATTCCTCGGCATGCTGGGTATGCACGGCACCATCGAAGCCAACAATGCGATGCAGCATTGCGACGTGTTGCTGGCTGTCGGTGCGCGTTTTGATGACCGCGTGATCGGTAACCCCAAGCATTTCGCGCAGAACGAACGCAAGATCATCCACATCGACATCGACCCTTCCAGTATTTCGAAGCGCGTGAAGGTTGATATTCCGATCGTGGGCGACGTGAAGGACGTGCTGACCGAACTGATTGCCATGATCAAGGAATCCGGCCTCAAGCCTGACGCGAACGCCCTGGGCGGCTGGTGGGACACGATTGAAGGCTGGCGCAAACGCGACTGCATGAAGTACAGCATGGGCAAAGGCGATGTCATCAAGCCCCAGCATGTGGTCGAAACGCTCTGGAAGCTGACCAAGGACGCGGACACCTACATCACGTCGGACGTGGGTCAACACCAGATGTGGGCTGCGCAGTACTACAAGTTCGACGAGCCGCGCCGCTGGATCAATTCAGGCGGCCTGGGCACCATGGGCGTCGGTATTCCCTATGCCATGGGCATCAAGCTGGCCAAGCCCGACTCGGAAGTGTTCTGCATCACCGGTGAAGGTTCGGTGCAGATGTGCATCCAGGAGCTTTCCACCTGCCTGCAATACAACACGCCGATCAAGATCGTGTCGCTGAACAACCGTTACCTGGGCATGGTGCGCCAGTGGCAGGAAATTGACTATGAAGGCCGCTACAGCAGCAGCTACATGGACGCACTGCCCAATTTCGTGAAGCTGGCCGAAGCCTACGGGCACGTTGGCATGTTGATCGAAAAGCCGCAGGACGTGGAGCCGGCGCTTCGCGAAGCCCGCAAGCTCAAGGACCGCACGGTGTTCATGGACTTCCGCACGGACCCGACCGAAAACGTGTTCCCGATGGTGCAGGCCGGCAAGGGCATTACCGAAATGCTGCTGGGGTCGGAAGACCTCTAGGCCTCACGCCACCACACCCATTCATTCACCGTCACCTGACGAATCTATTGTCTGCCGAGCCTGCGCATTACCGTGCGCAGGGGAGGGCAGCGAAAAGAGGAATCTTCTTATGAAACACATCATTGCAGTTTTGCTGGAAAACGAGCCGGGCGCTCTTTCCCGCGTGGTCGGCCTGTTCTCGGCACGCGGCTACAACATCGAAAGCCTGACCGTCGCCCCGACGGAGGACCCGAGCCTGTCGCGCATGACGATACAGACCACCGGTTCTGACGACGTCATTGAACAAATCACCAAGCACCTGAACCGACTGATTGAAGTCGTCAAGGTTGTCGATCTGACCGAAGGCTCCTACACCGAGCGTGAACTCATGATGGTCAAGGTGCGCGCAGTCGGCAAGGAGCGCGAAGAGATGAAGCGCATGGCTGATATATTCCGCGGGCGAATCATCGACGTGACGGAGAAAAGCTACACCATCGAGCTGACTGGGGACCAGTCCAAGAACGATGCATTTCTGGAAGCCATAGACCGCAGTGCGATCCTGGAGACGGTGCGAACCGGCTCCAGCGGCATCGGCCGTGGAGAGCGGATTTTGCGGGTTTGATTTAAGTCGTCCGTGCGCGCGTTTCGACAGGCTCAACGCGAACGGATTTTGAGTGGCGATATGCGTTTACCGTTCGCCCTGAGCCTGTCGAAGGGCATTTTCGCCAATACCTATTCTGGAGAGAAAAATGAAAGTTTTTTACGACAAAGATTGTGATTTGAGCCTGATCAAGGGCAAAACAGTCGCCATCATCGGCTACGGCAGCCAGGGCCACGCACACGCGCAAAACCTGAACGACAGCGGCGTGAAAGTGATCGTCGGCCTGCGCAAGGGCGGCGCTTCGTGGCCCAAGGTCGAAAAGGCCGGCCTGAAGGTCGCTGAAGTCGCGGACGCGGTCAAAGCCGCTGACGTGGTCATGATCCTGCTGCCCGACGAGCAAATCGGCGCGGTCTACAAAAACGACGTGGCTCCCCACATCAAGCAGGGCGCTTCCCTGGTTTTCGCCCACGGCTTCAACGTGCACTACGGCRCCGTGATTCCGCGCGCCGACCTCGACGTCTGGATGGTCGCCCCCAAGGCACCCGGTCACACGGTGCGCAATACCTACGCCCAGGGCGGCGGCGTACCTCACCTGGTTGCTGTGCACCAGGACAAGTCCGGCAAGGCCCGCGACCTGGCTCTCTCCTATGCCATGGCCAATGGCGGCGGCAAAGCCGGCATCATTGAAACCAACTTCCGCGAAGAAACCGAAACCGACCTGTTCGGYGAGCAGGCTGTTYTGTGYGGCGGTACCGTCGAGCTGRTCAARGCCGGYTTCGAAACSCTGGTKGAAGCTGGCTACGCYCCCGAAATGGCSTACTTYGAATGCCTGCACGAACTCAAGCTGATCGTTGACCTGATCTATGAAGGCGGCATCGCCAACATGAACTACTCGATCTCGAACAACGCTGAGTACGGCGAATACGTGACAGGCCCGAACATCGTGACCTCGGCCACGAAAGACGCGATGCGCAAGTGCCTGAAAGACATCCAGACGGGTGAATACGCCAAGAGCTTCCTGTTGGAAAACCAGGCTGGCGCGCCAACCCTGCTGAGCCGCCGCCGCCTGAATTCCGAGCACCAGATCGAGATCGTGGGCGAAAAGCTGCGCGCCATGATGCCCTGGATCGCAAAAAACAAGTTGGTCGACCAGACCCGCAACTGATCGAAGCCCGTCAGGGCTTTGTCCTGCAAAAAGCCGCGCAAAGGTCCTGCGCGGCTTTTTTTCTGACCAAGGCAGACTGGGCGGGGTGAGGTGAAAGTTTCTGCCGGGGCCGATCTTGGTATCCTTGGCGGCTTGAGTCGACGGCTTATTCCTTCAAGGAGGCCCGGCTTCTGGATGGCATCTACAGGTGCTATGAATTTGATAGCTGTTTGYGCGCACCAGTTGTGCCTCAGGAGTGTTTTTATGCATGATGGTGAAGATTCGGCGTTTCCTACCGAAGCGGTGGTGATACGCAAGCGACGCAAGGGCATTTACATATTGCCCAATTTATTCACGCTGGCCGCCCTGTTTGGCGGCTTTTACGCCATCGTCATGGCCATGAACGGGCGCTTCGACCAAGCCGCCATTGGTGTGTTTTGCGCCATGATTCTCGACAGCCTGGACGGCCGCGTCGCCCGGATGACCAACACGCAAAGCGCTTTCGGCGAGCAGATGGATTCGCTCTCGGACATGGTGTCTTTCGGCGCCGCACCGGCGTTGATCGCCTACGTCTGGGCCTTGACCAGCCTGGGGCGGTGGGGTTGGATAGGCGCTTTTGTGTATTGCGCCTGCGCTGCGCTGCGCCTGGCTCGCTTCAATGTGAACACGGCCGTGGTCGACAAGCGCTTCTTCCAGGGTCTGCCGTCGCCCGCCGCGGCGGCATTGGTGGCCGGCTTTATCTGGCTGATGACCGATGCGGGAGTCAGTGGGCTGGAAGTGCGCTGGGTGACCTTCGGCCTCACGCTCTATGCGGGCCTCACGATGGTCACAAATGTGCCGTTCTACAGCTTCAAGGACGTGCAGATGAAGCGCAGCGTGCCTTTCGCCGCCATTGTGTTGATTGCACTTGGGATCGCCGTTATCAATATTCATCCACCGACCGTGATGTTCGGCCTGTTTGTGCTGTACGGTTTTTCGGGCTATGTGCTATACGGCTGGCGCAAGGCCAAGGGCCAGCAGACCAGCGTGATCTCGACGTCCACCGACGAACCCGACGAGCGCGGCCTTCACAAATAATTGTGGTACATTGAGCAGATGAAACAAATTTCGCTAGCACTACTGCTATCTGCCAACGGGCGGAGACGGTAGCGCACGCGTACACCTGATTCAACGGCCCGTTTGCACCAGCAACGGGCCGTTTTTCTTTGGGTTGCTGGTTTTTTTGTAATCTTTGGGGTTGACGAAATGACCATGTTGAAAACACCTTCCAGCAAATACCAATCCTTCGCGCCAGTCCGACTGGCCGACCGCACATGGCCCGATGCCGTGCTGACGCAAGCGCCCATCTGGTGCAGCGTGGACCTGCGGGATGGCAACCAGGCGTTGATCGAGCCCATGGATATTCCTCGCAAACTGAGGATGTTCCACACCCTGGTGAAAATCGGCTTCAAGGAAATCGAGGTGGGCTTTCCGTCCGCGTCCCAGGTTGAATTCGACTTTCTCCGCCAGCTCATCGACGGCAATCTGATTCCCGACGACGTCACCATCCAGGTGTTGACGCAGGCGCGCGAGCCGCTGATCCGTCGCACTTTCGAATCGCTCAAGGGCGCCAAAAAAGCCATCGTCCACCTCTACAACGCCACCGCCCCGGTTATGCGCCGCGTGGTGCTGGGCATGAATGAGGACGAGATTGTCCAGCTCGCGACCGACAATGCGCGGCTCTTCCAGCAACTGGCAGCGGCACAGCCTGAAACGCAATGGACGTTCCAGTACTCACCCGAGATGTGGTCGGGCACTGAGCTCGCGTTTTCCAAGCGCGTGGTTGATGCCGTGACCGAGGTCTGGCAGCCGACGCCCAAGCGAAAATGCATCATCAACCTGCCGTCCACTGTGGAGCATTCCACGCCGAATATTTTTGCCGACATGATGGAGTGGATGCACCGCCACCTGGCCAGGCGCGACGCCATCGTGATCTCGGTTCATCCCCACAATGACCGCGGTACGGGCACTGCGGCCGGCGAGTTGGCCTTGATGGCTGGCGCCGACCGCATTGAAGGCTGCCTCTTCGGCAACGGCGAGCGCACCGGCAATGTGGACCTGGTGAACATCGCGCTCAATCTCTACACGCAAGGCGTGTCGCCTGGGCTGGACTTCTCGGAAATCGACGAAATTCGCCGCACGGTGGAGCATTGCAACCAGCTGCCCGTGCATCCCCGCCATCCTTATGCAGGCGACCTGGTCTACACCTCGTTCTCCGGCTCGCACCAGGACGCCATCAAGAAGGCTTTCGCTGCGCGCAAAGAAGGCGACGTGTGGGACATGCCTTATTTGCCCATCGATCCTAAGGACCTGGGCCGCAGCTATGAAGCCGTGATCCGCGTCAACAGCCAGTC
>NZ_JBFUAZ010000162.1:0-7567 GCF_056406035.1 Polaromonas sp. P1_E1_2
ATGTTGCTCCGTTCCACCCGGGCCTGGGCAGCTTCGTGAGTTGCGACAACCTGAGCTGGGATTTTGCCGACTGGTACAGCATGCAGCGCGTCGGCGTGCACGAATCGCTGAACGCGCCGGGCTCGGACATCTACCGCACCTGGCACGACCGCCTCCTGAACTATCGCACCGGAACACCACCGGATTTTGGCGCGATATGGGTCACCTACTTTCCTACCCACATGATCGAGCTGTACCCGCATGTGCTGGTACTGTCCACGCTCTACCCCAAGGGGCCGCAGGACACGGTCAATGTGGTGGAGTTCTACTACCCCGAGGAGATCGCGGCCTTCGAGCGGGAATTCATTGAAGCGCACCGCGCCGCCTACATGGAAACCGCCAGGGAGGACGACGAGATCGGCGAGCGCATGGATGCGGGCCGGCGCGCGCTGCTGGCGCGCGGCGTCTCGGACACCGGGCCTTACCAGTCGCCGCTGGAAGACGGCATGCAGCATTTCCATGAGTGGTACCGGCGAACCATGGGTGCCTCGTCTCCCCCTTGAAGTCGGGATGCCGCTAGCCTCACAATGCAGCCATGCGCAAACATTTCTCCGAAACCACCGGCCCGCAGCGGCTCACCCTGGGCTTGGTGACCGGGCTGATCGTGGCGGCGCTGCCGCTTCCCCTGGGCTGGCAGTTTTGCGGCCTGCTGGGCTGGTGTGCCGGCGTCGGCGTTTACCTGTGGCTGGCCTGGTGGCTGTGCGTGCGTTTCGACGCCAAACGCACGCGCGAGCGCGCGCAGGCACAAGATGAGCCCAGCGTGGTGCTGTTTTTGCTGATGCTGCTGGCTACCATGGCCTGCGTCGCGGCCATCACGGTCATGATGCAGCAGTCCAAAAATCTGTCAGGGATGGAGCGCACGCTGCGCATCGTGTTGTCAGTCGCGGCACTGGCCGCCTCCTGGCTGTTCATGCAGACCATTTATGCGTTTCGCTACGCGCACCGCTATTACCACGAGGAAAAACTCGGAGAGCCCGATGGGCCTGGCCTGTGTTTTCCCGGAGGGCTGGATCCGGACTATTTCGATTTTTTGTACTACGCCCACGTGGTCGGCATGACCTCGCAGGTCTCCGACGTGCAGGTCACCTCGCGCGAGATGCGCCGTCTCACGCTGGTGCACAGCGTGCTGTCGTTCGGCTTCAATATGCTGATCCTGGCGCTCAGCATCAATGTGGTGGCGGGCGCGTTGCAGTAGGGCCAGCCAGACGTCGCGAGGTCCCTAATGGATCATATGGGGCTGGCATTTGCGGCATCTTTGCCCGGTTTTGCAAGTTCATACAGGCGCTGCTCCGCCAGCAGATTTCTGACATTTGCCTCAAATGCCTTTTTAAGGAACTCAGGCACGCTGCCGGAAGTAATTTCCGGAGCGTTGAAAGACCCATCTGTCGTGGTTTCAAAAACAACTTTTCCGGAGGCTGTGCTAAAGACTTGCCAGCGAACCTGCAGGTAAGTGGAACCCTTTAGCTTGCCGGTAATGCCGATATCTGCATTTGGGCTGCCGGAGAAAGGAAAGCAGAGATTGGACTCGTATTTTTCAATGGCTCCAGCGACAAGCAACTCCGCATTCGCAACGGTCTTGTCAACAAACAGGGCTTTTGGGTCGCCCGCAACCTTGTAGTTGGACTGAGTGAACTCTTTGCGAAAGGCATCCTTGAATTCGTCATCTGTCAGGTTGATTCTTCCGCCGCGCCAGTCGACCGAGTTGCCAGTGAAGCAGCTCCAGCCGTACTGGATATTCAGAACCCGGCTGCCAAGTGGAACTTGCGTGACCACCTGTGTAAGGAGGAAGCTTTTCGCATTGGCATCATTGGGTCCTGCTATCACTGCCTTCTGTTGAGCCGTTGTTGTCGGTGGAATTGCACATGCCATCAGTGATGCCGTGGATATCGCAATGAGCAGGTATTGATAGTTCATATTTTGTATAGGCCTGGAGTTCGAGTCAGGTACGGATTGGGTAAGGTTTAGGCCGCACTTTGCCACCGCGCGCCTAGCCATGCCCCGAAAAGAAAAGAAACCGGCAGCCCCAACGACCATAAGGCAATGCGCCAGGCGGCCGAGGTTGCCGGAAACTGTCCGAAGAATACATAGGCGTGTTGACACGTATGACGGAAGGATCTGCGGATTGGACTGAGGCATCCACAAGATCCGGTTCCAGCATTACAGCGCCGAGCCAGGTGATCGTGAGCAAAAAAGCGCCTATCAGGAGGCCGCGCCAGGTAGCGCGCTTTGGTTGCTGCGACTCTTCAGGGTGGGAACTTGACATGAGGTGGGTGGCAGATTGTGCGGCCTGACGTTTAGCATGGGCGTGTCGTCGACGGACAACGAAGCTGTCGGCTGGGCGTTCGCTCGAAACAGGGATTGGGCATCAGTTTCGCTGGATTCACGTTGTTGAAGTCGATCAAGTGGTGCGGCGCCAGGTCGACTGGCCATGAACGTCGAACTGCTGCATGCGAGTCGATCTGGTTGTTTGAATCGGATGGTTGGAGCCACGATTCTCACCGAACCCGGGAGACGCGCATATTTACAGCTGAAACAGCTGTTTTTTGAGCGCCATCTTTTCCTTCTTGCGCAGGCTCGCTTCGGATTTGCGGTGCGAGCCGGCCTTGCGCTGCGACGCCGGCGCCACCAGAGGGTTGCGAGGCTTGGGCGCGGTCAGCTTGAGCTTGGTCTTGCGGGCCGAAGTCATCCTTGCGTCGGGCCTTTGCGGCCCAGCTTGAGCAGGCCGGTCGACAGCGCCGTGCCGCACACAATCACCACGGCGCAGATCACCATCCAGGCCGTCACATGCTCACCGAGGAAGATCACGCCATAGATCACGGCAAACACCGGCACCAGGAAGGTGACCGACAGCGCGCGCGGCGGGCCGGCGTTTTCGATCAGGCGGAAAAACAAAATATAGGCCAGCCCAGTGCAGACCACACCTACGGCCAGCAGCGCCAGCCAGGCATGCGCGCCCGGCATCTGCGCCGGCCACAGCCAGGCGGCCGGCAGGGCCAGGCCCAGTGTGGCGCCAATCTGGCTGCCCGCCGCAGTGACCAGCGGCGGCATGCCTGACAGATAACGTTTGGTGTAACTGGCGGATATGCCGTAGCAGAGGCAGGCAAACAGGCAGGCCAGCACGGCCCAGCCCGGTGCTACACCCGAGGCATCGGGCTTGAAGGTGGCTTTGTCCCAGGCCAGCATGGCGACGCCGGCAAAACCCACGAAGAGGCCCAGGATGCGCGAGGCATTGGGTTTGTCCTTGAGCCACAGCCAGGCGATCAGTGCGCCGAACATGGGGACGGTGGCGTTGAGGATGGCCGACAGGCCCGTGGTGATGGACAGCAGTGCAAACGAAAAACATGCAAACGGAATGCCTGAATTGAGCACGCCGATGAAAAAAATCCGCTTCCAGTTTTTCTTCAGGTGAGGCAACAGGCCGCGCAGCCACACGATGGGCAACAGGAACAGTGCCGCAATGCCCACGCGCACGGCGGCGGTGGGCAGGGGACCGAACTCCACCGTGCTGATGCGCATGAAGAGGAAGGACGAGCCCCAGATGGCGGCCAGCATCACAAAATCGGCAGCCCAGTTTTTGGGCCTGGTGAGGGCCGCACCCACCGGCGCAGCGATACCGGAGGGACTGGAACTCACAGCGTGTTCTCCTGAAGTGCGCCTTCGAGTTTAAGCAAGGCGGTTTTGCGGTGCAGGCCGCCTGCGTAGCCTGTGAGTGAGCCATCGGAGCCCAGCACCCGGTGGCAGGGCACGATCACGCTGACCGGGTTGCGCCCGACTGCTGCGCCCACGGCGCGCACGGCTTGCGGCTTGCCGATACGCTGGCTCACCTGGCCGTAGCTGAGGGTGCCGCCCTGCGGAATGGCCAGCAGCGCCTGCCATACCGACTGCTGGAAGGCCGTTCCGTGACCCAGGTCCAGCGGCAGGTCGAATTCGGTGCGTGTGCCGGCATAGTATTCCGTGAGTTGCTTGATGGTCTGCCTGAGCACCGGGTGGTCCGGGTCTTCGCGCCACACATAAGGTTTCACGAGTTGCGGCGGCAGGTGACGCTGGCCGGCAAACCAGGTGCCGGCCAGGCCTTTGTCAGTCGCGGCAATGATCATTTCCCCCAGGGGGCTGTGGAAGGTCGTCTGGACGACGGAGTTGTCGAATTTCATCTTGTTCACCTTTGAATGGTTTCGAGTTTCTGCCTTATCAGGTCTTTTTCGGGCCTGAATAGGCGGCTTAAGCTGACTTGTCTCTTTTACGGGCAAAGACTGGCTCGATCATTCACCGGCGATGTTCGCGCCAAGGCGCTGGACCGTCCAATGAAATCGAAGCGCTGCATTCATTCCCCGAACGCATGAATCGGCATGTTGTCGCTATTGCGCCGTCAGCCGGGGCGCTCGAGCGTGCCGCTCCAGGCGCGTATCACCGCGTAGCTGCGCCAGGGTTTCCATGCATCCGAGGCCAACTCGGCCTCCCGTGCCGGGTTCTTTTTTTCCTGCACACCCAGCGCCTTGTGTAGCGCCACATCGCCTGAAGGAAACGCATCGGGCCAGCGCAATGTCCGCATGGCTATGTATTGCGCCGTCCAGTCACCGATGCCGGGCAACCCTTTAAGCGTAGCCACCGTCGTGTTGATGTCGGCGCCACTGTGCAATTGAAGGCGTTTTTCTGCCACTGCCTGCGCGATTCCCACGATGGCGGCCTGGCGCTGCCTGACGATGCCCAGTTGCCCGAGCGCATCGCCACTGGCTGCGGCCAGTACGGCCGGGGCGGGAAAGAGGCGCGTCAGCTGTGGCCACGGTGTTTCCACGGGTTCGCCAAAACGGTCCACCATGCGCTGCGCCAGCGTGCGCGCGGCGGCCACGGTGATCTGCTGGCCCAGCACGGCGCGCACCGCCAGCTCGTAGCCATCCAGCGCGCCTGGCACTCGCAGGCCGTCGCCTTCGGGAAAACTGTCGTGCAGTACGCTGTTGATGGTGGCCGGATCAGCGTCCAGGTCAAAGGTGGTGCGCACGCGGCGTATCACCAGCGGCAACACTTCGCGCAGCGAATCGCTGACGCGCAGCACCAACTGCGAACGGCTTTCATCAAAGCTTGCGAGCAGCCAGCCGGCATGCAGCTTGCCGCCCGACTCGATGCTGAAAGTCCGGCCCAGAGCGGGCTGCGCAGCGTCCGCGTCAATGAATTCAATGGCACTGATGCAGCGCTTGCTGAAGAAGGCCAGCATCGCCTGCACGTCATAGGGCGGGCGGTAGCCCAGCCGCACGATGACGCCTTCGCCCACCTCGCCGACCCGGGCCGGGCCCTGGCGCCGAAGCTGCGTGGGGTTGAGTTTGTAGTGCTCCACAAAGGCAGCATTAAAGCGCCGCACGCTGGCAAAACCGCTGATCAGCGCAATCTGCGTGATGGGCAGATTGGTGTCGGCCAGCAATTGTTTGGCCGTGTGCAGCCTGTGCGTCTGCAGGTATTGCATGGGCGAGACGCCGAACTGTGCCTCGAAAATCCGTCGCACGTGGCGATCGCTCACGCCCAGCCTGGCGGCCAGCTTTTCTACAGAAGGTGCTTCCTCGGTCCACACCTCGGGCTCATCCAGCAGGCGCGCCGCCTGGTGCGCCAGGATGTAGGACGCATCCTGTATTGACCACACCACTGAATGCGGCGCCAGCTCGGGCCGGCAGCGCAGGCAGGGACGAAAGCCCGCGCTCTCGGCCTGGGCAGCGTGGTGAAAGAAGCGGCAGTTTTCGCGCTTGGGGGTTTTCACGCTGCAGACCGGGCGGCAATAGATGCCGGTGGAGGTCACACCGGTGAAAAAGCTGCCGTCAAACCGGGCGTCCCGCGCCTTCAGGGCAAGGTAGCAGTCGTTGTCGGCAAGAGGGGTGGTTTCGCGGTTCATGAGGGAAATGATACGCCGCAGCAGGCTGTTGACTAGCCGTTTTCGGACATGTCCCTTTGGTCGAAAAAGCCTTCAAAATTCCTGTCCAGGCTAGCTGTTTTTTGCCTCGTTGGAGACCGGTTAGATACCACTTTGGCGAAGCTTTCCATAGTCTGAACGGGCCCCCTGGAAACGGTGGCGGCCTACAGTTCGCGAAAGGACCGCCCCCTACAATCAAACCCATCAAATTGAAGGATCTCGCCGATGCAAATCAACCCGTCCATCTTCAAGGCCTACGACATCCGCGGTGTCGTGCCCTCCACCATCCATGAGGAAATGGCCGAGGCGCTGGGCAAGGCTTTTGGCATGGCGGCGCTGGCCGAAGGTGAGAAATCCGTGGCGGTAGGCCGTGACGGGCGCCTCAGCGGGCCATCGCTCAGTGCAGCGCTGATGCGCGGCCTGGCCGCGGTGGGGATGGAAGTGATCGACGTCGGCATGGTGACCACCCCCATGCTGTACTTTGCGGCCAGCACCCTCACGGCTTCCGGTATCCAGGTCACAGGCAGTCACAACCCCAAGGACTACAACGGCTTCAAGATGGTGCTGGCAGGCCGCGCCATTTATGGCGAAGAAATCCAGGCGCTGCGCCGCGCGATGGAAGGCGAGACATGGGTGTTGCCGTCCCAGGCCGGCGCCATTCGCCAGGTCGATGTTGAAACGGCCTACCGCGACCGCATCGTGTCCGGCATCAAGCTCGAGCGTCCGCTCAAAATCGTTATCGACTCTGGCAACGGCATAGCCGGCGCTTCGGCGCCTGCGATCTTTCGCGCGCTCGGCTGCGAGGTGACCGAACTCTTCAGTGAAGTGGACGGCAATTTCCCCAACCACCACCCCGACCCCAGCAAGCCCGAAAATCTGCAGGATTTGATCAAGGCCCTGCAAAGCGGCAAGGCCGAACTGGGCCTGGCCTTTGACGGCGACGGCGACCGCCTCGGCATCGTCACTAAAGACGGCCAGAACATTTACCCCGACCGGCAGATGATGCTGTTTGCCCGCGACGTGCTCTCACGCGTGCCGGGCGGCACCATCTTGTTCGACGTGAAATGCTCGCAGCGCCTGGCGCCCGAGATCGAGGCCGCTGGTGGTGTGCCGCTGATGTACAAGACCGGCCACTCACTCATCAAGGCGAAGATGAAAGAAGTCGATTCGCCGCTGGGCGGCGAAATGAGCGGCCATATCTTCTTCAAGGAGCGCTGGTACGGCTTTGACGACGGCACTTACGCCGGCGCGCGCTTGCTGGAAATCCTGAGCCGCGTGCCCGACGCCGGCATCGTGCTCAATGCCCTGCCTACCAGCTTCAGCACGCCCGAACTGAACGTGGCCTGCAAGGAAGGCGAGCCGCACACGGTGGTGGAGGCCTTGATCAAGTCGGCGAAGTTTGCGGCGCCCGCGAAGATTTCAACGATTGACGGTGTCCGCGTGGATTGGCCAGACGGCTTTGGCCTGATCCGCGCCTCCAACACCACGCCGGTGCTGGTGCTGCGCTTTGAGGGCCACACCCAGCAGGCGCTGGAGCGTATCGAGGCCGACATGCTGACCCTGCTGCGTAGCGTCAAGCCCGGCGCCAGCTTCGCTGCCGCCTCACATTAAGCTCACCCCCTTCCAGACTCACTG
>NZ_JBFUAZ010000163.1:0-7548 GCF_056406035.1 Polaromonas sp. P1_E1_2
CTGCAGAGGCTGTTGCCGCCGCGGGAAGAGGGGCCAGGGAAGTCAGGGGCGCGCTGCGTGGCGGGCGAACCGATGCGCCGGCAGGCGGCCGGACGGGATCGGCCCAATATGACTTGTCGGGCATGGTCGGGTTGGGGCAGGTCTCCGCCACTTCCAGTTGCCAGGAAATGCCGTGCAGCCATTGGGCCGCCCCGGGTTCAAAGCGCGTGATTTCTTCCATCAGGGCGTTCTGGAAGGCGAAAGCGTACTTCATCAGACGGTCGTCCCAATGCCGCACAACGAGGCGTACATACATGCCAGGGCCGCGGCTGCGGCTGGACACCAGCAGCATCTGGCAATCGATCCAGGGCAAGGGAATACCGTATTTACGCATGGCATCGCGCAGCAACACCTGCACCAGGTGGCGGCGCGTGGCGTTGTCCGAGCCGTCCTCGATGGTGAGCGGGTTGTCCCGGCTGGACGTGCCCGTGCGTTTGGGCGACGCTGCGGGGGTTGAACCGCCGAAAAGGCTGGCTAGCAGTTTTTTCATTTTTTGATCAAGCTCTACGCTGCCTCAGGCTAAAAGACCGCAAAACCGTTTAGTTTGGCGGAAATTGAAGGGTAAAACAGCCGTGTTACGGAATGTTTTTTATCGTCGTCCAGCTTGTCTGACAAGTCAAGGGAGTTCTGCACCCTGGCGCTCCGGCGTCGCTCGCTTTCCACATCCCGGGCGCCAAACTGTGGATTTCTGCCCGGAAAATGCGGTGTATGGCTTAAATCCGGCCGGCCTGCACGGGCCCCGAGCCAGACCCCACCCGGGCTGTGCTGGCAAGCCCGGATGCGCCAGCGCAAAGCGCCGTGCTGTGATAACTTCCACGCCAATTCAAGATTCTGGGGGAATGACGATATGACCAAGTTGCAGGCGCCTGCGGGCGCGCTACAGGACCGCCTGAAAGCGCTCACCCCGGCCCGGCTCAAGGGCATGCGCCGCGGTGTCGAGAAGGAAAGCCTGCGCGCCAAACCCGGCGGCGGCTTGGCCCTCACGCCGCATCCCGCGGCCCTGGGCTCGGCCCTCACGCATCCGGGCATCACCACGGACTTCAGCGAATCGCAGGTTGAGCTGGTCACCGGCGCCCACCCCAGCCCTGAAGCCACGCTTCAGGAACTGACGGAGCTGCACCAGTTCACCTACCGCACCATGAAAGATCTGGGCGACGAAATGCTCTGGGTGTCCAGCATGCCTTGCGGCCTGCCGACCGACGAAACCATTCCCATCGCCCGCTTCGGTTCGTCCAATGTCGGGCGCGCCAAGAGCGTTTACCGCATGGGCCTGTCGCACCGTTACGGCCGGCGCATGCAAACCATTTCGGGCATTCACTACAACTGGTCCCTGCCCGGGGTGAGCAGCAAGGAATACTTCGCGCTGATCCGCAACTTCCGCCGCCAGGCGTTTTTGCTGCTGTACCTGTTTGGCGCCTCGCCCGCGGTGTGTTCCACGTTTGTGGAAGGGCGCCAGCACGAGCTGCAAACCCTGAGCGACAGCACCATGTACATGCCTTACGGCACTTCGCTGCGCATGGGCCGCCTGGGCTACCAGAGCGACGCGCAGGCATCGCTTGCCGTGAGCTACAACAGCCTCGACGGCTACGGCGCTTCGCTGCAGGACGCGCTGACCCGGCCCTACCCGGCCTATGAGGCAGTGGGCATCCGCAACCCCGGCGGCGACTACAACCAGCTGGCCACCACGCTGCTGCAGATTGAAAACGAGTTCTACGGCACCATTCGCCCCAAGCGCGTGATCTTTCCCGGCGAACGGCCGCTGCATGCGCTGCGCGAGCGCGGCGTCGAATACATCGAAGTGCGGCTGATGGACCTGGACCCTTTCGAGTCCGTCGGCATCAATGCGCAGACCATGCGTTTCCTCGATGTGTTCCTGCTGCACTGCCTGCTCAGCGACAGCCCGAACGACACGCCCCAGGAAATCGCCGAGCTCAAGCATAACCAGCACCAGACGGCGGCGCGCGGGCGAGAGCCCGGCCTGAAACTCAAGCGAGGCGGCCATGAGATCACGCTGACGGCCTGGGGTGCGGAGGTGGTGGGCCAATGCGCGCCTATCGCGGCGGCGCTCGACGCCACGCATGGCGGCTCGCAATACAGCGACGCCCTGACATTGGCCAGCGCCGCTTTGCTGGACCCCTCCACCTTGCCTTCGGCCCGTGTGCTGGCCGCCATGGCCGACCGCCATGAGAACTCCTTCATCCGGTTCACACGCGCGCAGTCTGAAAAGACGCAAGGCATCCTGCAGGCGCAGCCGTTGTCGGCCGGCCAGCTGGCACACTTCGCCGCACTGACCGAGGCCTCCGTCCAGGAACAAAAGAAGATTGAAGCCGCGGACACCATGCCGTTTGAGCAGTACCGTCAGCAGTACGTTTCGGCTGAGCGCCTGGGCATGCCGGGGCGCGAATCTGAGCACACCCCTGTTGGGGCTCACTTCGTGTAGCCCCCTCTCCCCTTGAGAAATAGGTTCACCCCTATCGGCACTCACTTCGTGTAGTGCCTTTTCCCCTTGCAGGGGACGGCGCCTGCGGCTTGGCGAAGCCAGTTCCGCGGCCCCTGCTGGTGAACAGGGACACCCCTATCGAAACTCACGGGGTGCTATCAATTCAGTAGCTGGTGGCGCAAGTTGGTATTGGGCTAGAGCCCGATTTGGTATTTAAAAATCGCTTCTTCGGCGTCTTCACGCCAGTACGTCACGGCCGCGTACCAGCCTTCCCACACGCAGCCGTTGCAGCCGCGCCCGCAGCAGGTGGTGGGCTTTGGGGGAGGTGGCCGCAAGCGGATGCCCGCAGCAGCGGCGCGCTCCTGCAGGGTGCTGAAGATCGCCATGGCGGCGCTGTGGTCAGCAGGGCTTTCGGGCATGGGCCTGGTGTGGGTGCCGTGTCAGGGTTTGGCGGAAGCCGCCATGCGCCGGCGGGCGTACAGGCCGATGAATGCGCAGCCCAGTACCAGGGCAAACCAGCCCACCAGGGCCGATTTGGCGACGATGCCCTGCATGCCCGGTGAGGTGATGAAGTAGGGCGACACCACCACACCCAGGCCGATCAGCACACACAGGATGCCTTTGATCATCAGTTCGTTATTGGCCTTGAGGGCGGAAGCGGCCAGGCGGCGGGCCGGGATCACGGGTTTTTTGTCGGGGGCTGCGGGCAGGGGCATGAGGGGCTCGATAGGGGAGGTCGGAGATGGATGGGAAGGGCTTCGGGGCGGCTTGGAGCGGCCCCGATGAGCCTGGGCGCATTACGGCTGGTCGCAGCCGCTACATCTGTCTATGCCCCGATTGTCCTTCATTGGGCCGCAAGCAGGTGAGGCAGGCCCGGAATGTCCCCCGTACCGGCTTGGCGGCGGGGCCGCCCGCTGCGGCGACAATTGGGGAATTGAGCCGGGTCTTCCCGCCCCGGTTCCATCTGAACCCGAACACCCTAAGAAAGATCCCGATGGCCATCCAGTGGTTTCCCGGTCACATGCACCTGACCAAAAAAGCCATCAGTGAGCGCATCAAGGAAATTGATGTCGTCATTGAACTGCTTGATGCGCGCCTGCCCGGCTCCAGCGCCAACCCCATGCTGGCCGAGCTCACCAGCGCCAAACCGGCGCTCAAGGTGCTCAACAAGCGCGACCTGGCCGACGCCACCCGCACGCCGCTCTGGCTGGATCACTACAACAGCCTGCCCGCCACCCGCGCGATTGAGCTGGACGCCAGCGAGACCACGCCTGCGCGCCGCCTCATTGATGCCTGCCACGCGCTGGCGCCCACTCGCGGCACCATGGTCAAGCCGATGCGGGTGCTGATTTGCGGCATTCCCAACGTCGGCAAGTCCACCCTCATCAATACCCTCACCGGCAAGCGCGCCACCAAAACCGGTGACGAAGCGGGCATCACCAAGGTCGAGCAGCGCCTGGTGCTGGCCGACGGGTTTTATTTATGGGACACGCCCGGCATGCTCTGGCCGCGCATCATCGTGGCCAAAAGCGGCTATAACCTGGCCGCCAGCGGCGCCATTGGCCGCAATGCCTTTAACGAGGAAGAGGTCGCGCTCGAGTTGCTGGATTACCTGATCAAGCACTACCCGGCCTTGCTGGAGGCGCGCTACAAGGTCGAAGTCACGCCAGGCATTACCGACGAGCAACTGCTCGAAGAAATTGGCCGCAAGCGCGGCGCGGTGCTCTCCAAGGGCCGGGTCAACCTGCAAAAGGCCGCCGAGATCGTGATCTATGAATTCCGGGCGGGAACGCTGGGCCGTGTGACCCTGGAAACGCCTGACGAGTTTGCCGAATGGGCGGCCGCCGGCCGGCTGCTCGACGCCGAGCGCCAGGTGAAAAAAGACAAGATCGAAACCAACCGGTTGATCAAGTTCAAGAAGATTCCGCGGCCGGATAAATCCGGCAGGTCCGGATTCGAAGAATCCTGAGACCGGCCACCGCGCGCGGGATCAGTTGGGGCCTGTTTTGCAGGTCCGTATGCCAAGCAGCGTATACGCCGGGCACCAGCCCAACAACCCTGTCAGCAGGGGCACGAGTCCCAGCAGCGCCCACCAGCGCCAGGCGGGGTCCACCACAAAATACAGGCTGAGGATGACGAGTCCCGCCACGATGCGCACCGCACGGTCGGCGGTGCCTGCGTTTTTGTTCATGATGAGCTCCTTTGGTAAAGTGGTTTCTAGTGCAGTACCAGCACCGGTTTTTTGCTGTGGGACAGCACCTTCTGGGTTTCACTGCCCAGGAGAAAGCCGGTGATTCCCTTGCGGCCGTGCGAGGCCATCACGATGAGGTCGCAAGCTTTGCCGTCTGCCATCCGGACGATGGTTTCGTAGGGGTGGTCGCCTGCGACGCAAACGGTTTCGCAAGGCACGCCCGCCTTGTCGGCGGCGTCTTTCAGCGCAGACAGGAATGYCTCTGCCTGCGCCTGGCATTCCCTCATGAATTGGTCCCGTGTGTCTTCCAGCATCTGGACCCGATAGGTCAGCAGGTGAAACTCCTGCATCACATGCAAACCCGTGATCCTGGCCTGGGCTTCCCTGGCGAAAGTCACTGCCTGTGCAATTGCCCGATCCGAAGCGGGCGAGCCGTCGGTCGGTAGAAGAATATGTTTGAACATGGCAAATCTCCTTGTCATCCTGGGCGGCTCATCGCCGGTGCGGCAAACCTTGAGCAGGGCGGTTCCACTTTAGGTCGCTGCCGCCAAACGGCTTTGATGCAGGTCAAGTCATCGCCTCAATCGGGGAGGGGACGGGGCGGATTGCCTGCCACGGTTCGTGATGTGACGCCGCGCGGTGCGGCGATGTCGGTTTCAAAATCCACCGAATGCAGGAGAAGTTACGGGCAGCCTCAGTGTCACTCAGCGACAGGAAACAATAGAGTCTGTCGGATGAGGGGAGTTAGTGACCCCAGAACGCATCTTCCTGCTCAGGATCGCTTGAGAACAGCCTGGCTTCGACGATCCTGCCTTCTTCGATGCGCAGCAAGTCGATGCCATGCTGAGATAGCCGCAAGCCGTCGCGCTGTCCCTCGAACTCAAGCTCCACGGTGACCCATGCGCCATTCCCCATGAAGCGATGCGCGCGGGTGATCGCAAATGTTCCCTTGGACACTTCCATCATCTTGCCGATCATCGTTCCAACGGCTTGCACGCTCCTGTGCGTGCCGGAGAAGCGATTGCGCCCGGGCTGGTGCCACACGATGTCCGGTGCCAGGAGGACGCCTAGCGCGGCTTGATCGCCGGATTGAACGGCTTGAATGTACTTTTGTGCAATTTCGATTGGAGTAGTCATCTGTTTCTCTGCTGGTTGAAATAAGTGATGGCCCTGCATTGGTTCAGGTGTCATCAGGTAAAACTGTACGTTGCGCTCGCCTTGGCGTCACGGTGGAAAGCTGTCTAAAAATGGTAATAATCGGACATGAATGGAAATATTGACGGGGCGAATGACACACTGGAGCGGATCGGCTACGCGCCGCCGGCCAGCTACGCGTTCGATATCGAGGTGGTTGCGATGCGGGAGCTGCGTGCCCGCGCTCCGGCGGAAGAGCTGCGCAGGCCGCACCGCATCGAATTCCATGAACTGATCTTCGTCAGGCGCGGCGAATGCACGCATGTGGTGGACTTCGAGCCCGTCCGCTGCTCGCCCGGCTCTGTGCTGGTTTTGCATCCGTCACAGGTCGAGCAGTTCGATGTGACAACACCCTGGGACGGCTGGCTCGTTCTATTTCGCCCTGAACAGCTTTTTGCATCGCAGGACAAGATGGGGAAGCTCGGCCTGGTTCAGGCTGTGGCTGAGTTGCCYGTGCAGCTCACTTTTGATGACGCCGAGGCCCGGTTGCTGCAGCAAACCATGGCACAGATGCACCTGGACGGGGGCTTGCAAGCCGGCCAGCCAGAGGTTCAGGCCCTGTTGCTGCACCAGCTTTGCACCGTGCTCCTGCGGCTGGTTCTGGCGCACCAGCAACAACGCAGCGATGGCACCGTCCGGCCTTCGGAGCTGGATCGTTTTCGGAGGTTTCGGCTCCTCCTGGATCAATCGTTTGCGAAGTGGCATACCTTGGCGCAATATGCCGATGCCATCGGCTGCACAACGCGAACGTTGACTCGCGTCACCCTGAATGTTGCGGGGGTTAGCGCGAAAGCGTTTGTGGCGAACAGGATTTCGCTGGAGGCCAAGCGGCTACTTGCACACACCGGGATGCCCATCGCCGGGATAGGCTACGAGCTGGGTTTCGACGACTCCAGCAACTTTACCAAGTTCTTCAAACGGGAGGTTGGATGTACCCCGGTGGAGTTTCGTGCAGGTTACCGCTAGGGAAGGTCTGCACAAGTCCACCGACCACGCTTGTCGTCGAAGCTGGCTTGCTTGGCAGGCGGATGATGCGCCAAGTGCACGCCGTTTGATCTTCGTCAAGGCCGGCGGCGGTGCCTGGAGGCATTCTGGGCGCTATTGGCAATTCGCCGATAACCTTGGAGACCGCCATTCACAAACATGCCAGCGTGCAGATCATCCTCGATGAGCACGCCTCCCTTTCCGCCATGCTGCGATCCATGCAGCTGATGGTGGCGCGCGGCCCGGGCGACCGTGCGCAGCAATTCTTCGACGTCTTTCGGGCCATGCTGTTTTATATCGACGAGTTCCCCGAGCGCCTGCATCACCCCAAGGAGTCAGACCTGCTGTTTCCGCGTGTGGTGCGCTCCGCGCCATCGGTCATGGCTACGGTGCAGCAGCTGGAGCGCGACCACATGAGCGGCGAGAAGGCTGTGCGTGAACTGCAGCACCTGTTGCTGGCCTGGGAGCTGCTGGGCGAGCAGCGAAAGCCCGAGTTCGAGGCGCAGTGCAAACGTTACGTCGAGTTTTACCTGGAGCACATGCGGCTGGAAGAAACGATCATCCTGCCCGAGGCTGAAAAAGTGCTCACCGAGGCCGACTGGAAAGAGCTGGACGCCGCCTTCCAGCAAAACCGCGACCCGCTTGCCGGCAAGCACGCGGCCGACCCGGTGTATGACCGGCTTTTCACACGCATCGTGAT